>CAYZLU010000024.1:0-9982 GCA_964479285.1 uncultured Planctomycetales bacterium
TACCAAAGCGGTGAGGTAAAAGTTTTCGGCTATGATGTCACATCAGAATATCTTAATAGCCGACGGCTTATAGGCCTTTGCGCCCAGGAATCTAATTTTGACCCTTTTCTGACTATCTATCAGCTATTGGTTTATCAGGCAGAATATTTTGGCGTCACCCCTTGGGAAGCCAAACGACGTGCCAATGAGCTGCTTGAACGTTTCCAGCTTGCTGACAAACGCAATTGTAAACACCGCGCGCTTTCCGGCGGCATGAAAAAACGATTGCTCCTCTGCCGTGCCCTCATCCACGACCCGGAGATCCTGATACTGGATGAACCCACCTCCGGCTGTGACCTGGAATTAAAATTCCTGATCTGGGACTATCTGATCCAGCTCAATAAAGAAGGCAAAACTATTTTCCTCACCACCCATTACATGGAAGAAGCAGAAAAGCTTTGCAAGACCATTGGCATTATTAATAATGGCAAAATTGTGCGCATCGGCGATAAAAAACAAATTCTGCAGGACAAGTCTTTGCAGGATGTATTTTTGGAAATAACTGGCATAGAATAATGATACACTTAGTCACTAATCCTATAGGTGTCATGGCACTTGCCAAAAGGGAAATATACCGTTTTTTTTCGGTGGCTAACCAGACCATTTTCCCCCCGCTTGTTTCTTCCGGCCTTTTTATGTATATTTTTGGCGTGGCCATAGGAAGCCGTGTCAATTTTTCTTCCACTGGGTTGACCTATCTGCAATTTATCACTCCCGGCCTTATGGCGATGCATTTGATCACCAGTTCTTACGAAAACACTTCATCGTCGCTGTTTATCGGCCGTTGGCACAACCATATCCAGGAAATCCTGCTGGCCCCTCTTTCTTATATTGAAATGGTTTTGGGTTTGCTTGCGGGAGGTGTCGCCCGCGGCATTCTTGTCTGCATGGGCGTTTGGCTGGTTTCACTATTATTCACCCCAAGCTTCATTGCCCATCCGCTGGCGTTGCTTTATTTTATGTTGATGATCGCTGTCATATTCTCTTGTGCTGGGATGATGGGGGCCCTATGGGCCGAAGATTTTGGCATGCTTTCCACTTGGAACATCTATTTAATCGTCCCCATGGCCCTGCTGGGCGGGGTTTTTCATCCGCTGTTCATGCTGCCGCCAGCTTTGCAAATCCTTTCACATTTTAATCCCATCTATTATTTTATTTCCGGCATTCGCTACAGCATGACCAATGTCACGGACACGCCGGCAATGACCTGCGCCTTGATTGCCCTGGGAATGGCAGGGGGTATCTTTTTGGCGACGGTTTATCTGTTTAGAATCGGATATAAGTTGAGGACATAATGACTGGCAATCCGTTCAATGAGAACATCATCAAAGGTAAGCTACGGCGCGCTGAGGAAAAACGCGGCGTTCTTTCTGGTGGTGTGCCTGCGGACATGCATATCGTCCAAGGTTCTGGCCCTGCTAACCGCCACGGCATGCCCAAACTTCCAATCGGTCAGCGCGAAGTCCCAAACTGGCCAGTGTTGGACTTAGGGATCCAACCGCATGTCCCTTTAGAAAAATGGACCCTGGAAATCCAGGGTGAAGTGGAAAATCCTTTTACGTTGACCTGGAAAGATTTTATGGACTTGCCACAGGTCAAAGACATCTCAGATTTTCATTGCGTGACCTCATGGAGCCGGATGGACAACCAATGGGAAGGTGTGCGATTTAAGACCCTGGCCGAAAAAGCCAGGCTAAAACCATCAGCAAAATTTGTTTACATCACCGGCCATGATGGCTACTCCACCAATTTAAAGCTTCAGGAATGCATCGATGATGATGTCCTTATCGTACACCACTGGAACGGCATTCCTCTGCCCCGCGAGCACGGCGGCCCCGCGCGGATGATTACCCCGAGAAAGTATGCCTGGAAGGGTTCTAAATGGATCAAAGAAATCATCTTTTTAGACCGCGATCAACCAGGATTTTGGGAAGTGCGCGGCTACTCCAACAGTGCCGAACCATGGTTTAATGACCGGTATTCTTAAAACTCTAAACCCTAATCTCTAAACCCTAAACAATAACAAAAATCCTAAATTCAAATGATCCGATTTTGAACTTTTGATAATTTGAATTTGTTTAGGATTTAGAGTTTAGGGTTTATAACGGTAATGCCCAAGGCATGGATAGATGATTTAAGCGGCTCAAGTGCCCGATAGACCATGCGATGGCTTTCTATTAGCTTTTTGCCTTCGAAAGCCTTTGAGCTAATAATGACACGGTAATGCCCTCCCTGCAACGCGCCTGCGTGCCCGGCGTGTTTATGGCTTTCGTCAATGACCTCAAGAAAATCGGGCGCAAGAATTTTAGTGAGGATATGTTCAATCTTTGCTTTAATCATGATTTGGTATTATACTATGGATTCCCGACAAAAGCATTCGGGAATGACATATTGTCTTCTTATTCAGGAATGACAGGAAAAAAACATGAAATTAACGGTCAATCAAGATTTTTCACAAGCTATCTGTGTGCCCTGCATCCATCGCCAGCGGGAAGAGATCCATCAATGGCTATTGTCCCATGAGAAACTCTACACACCTTTTTACACATCGGTGGACATCCGTGACGCAGGCTTTAAAATTGCCGTCGTTGATACCAATCTTTTCCCAGCAGGCTTTAATAATCTATGCGAACATGGTCTGGCGGACGCAGAGAATCTCATAAAAAGTGCCATTCTCACCCGCGTGCCCAATGCTGCCAATATCTTGATCGTGGCTGAAGAACATACACGCAACACCTGGTACCTGGAAAATGTCCGCATCCTGCAGGAAATCATCATCAAAGCTGGATTTAACGCCAAAATTGCCACGTTTTTTTCCCATGATACGAGCTTGTGTGAATTGGGGTCCGGTGCCATCGATTTAGAAACTGCCACCGGTCAAACAGTGAAGGTTTACTGTTTTAAACGCGTCCTGGAAAAAATCAAACAAAGCGACGCGGACTTTGACATGATCATCATGAATAATGACCTCTCCGCTGGCATCCCCGAAGAGTTAAAAGCAATTAATATCCCAATTTTCCCATCGATCTACGCGGGCTGGCATGCGCGGCTTAAGTCTGAACATTTCCGTCACGCCAATGCCCTGATGAAAGAATTCGCCTATATCGTCGGTCTTGACCCGTGGCAATTTTCCTGCCTATATGAAGTTGTGAACAATGTGAACGTCAACGCTGAATCTGACCAGAAACGCCTCTACCAGGCCGCAGTCAAACTCTTTGAAGACATCCAAAATAAATACCGCGAACATAATGTTGACAGCAAGCCTTTTATCTTTATCAAATCTGATTCCGGCACCTACGGCATGGGTGTTGTACCCATTGAAGATCCCGCCCAGATCCTGGAATTAAACCGCAAAAAGCGCAATGACCTTCTACGCGGCAAAGACGCGCAGACCATCACGCATTTTCTCCTTCAGGAAGGGGTCCCCACCATCCACCGCATTGAAGGACATCCCTGTGAAGTGTGTTTGTATCAAATCGACAATAATTTTGTCGGCGGGTTTTACCGTTATCACGAAAACAAAGGGTCGCGGGAAAATTTAAATTCTCCCGGGGGCATGGTTTTCCAAAAAATGTGCCCCCACCTGGACAAATACGGCAAGGACTGCGGCATTGAGCACAATTTGAATATTTTTGACATTTACCGCATCTTAGGGCGTATAGCAGGTTCAGCTGCCGGAAAAGAAATCGTCGAACTGAATTCCCGCATCCAAGGAGTGTCATCAAATGACCAAAAGGCCTAATATGAAATTCCTTTTTTTAATGGACCCCCTGGAGACCATCAATTACAAAAAGGACACCACCTTCATGCTGATGTTAGGCGCCCACGCCCGCGGCCATGAGGTGTATTATTTGCCTGAGGACGGCATCAGCCTCATGGAAGGCAAAACCTATTTTCACGTCATCAAGGTCACTCCCCAGGCCATTGAACATCTCCCGTTTAAAGAAGAGCATACCTCGCATTTAAGCCAGGATGAAATCAACGCCGTCTTTATCCGTACTGATCCGCCGGTGGATGAACGGTATTTAATGAACACTTGGCTCCTGGACCATCTGCCCAAACACATCGCGGTCATTAATGACCCCTCGGGTATACGTACTGTCAATGAAAAGGTTTGGGTCAGCCAATTCAAGAATATCACCCCACCCACCATCATCTCTGCTAATAAAGGAGACTTGCTTTCCTTTATTGCCAGGCATAAAAATATCATCGCCAAACCAACCAATGCCTTTGGTGGACAAAGTGTGTTCCACATTGAAAAGGGGAGCACCAATACCAACGTGATCCTGGAAACCCTGACTGAACGCTTTAACAAAGCCATTGTGGTGCAAAAATATGTTCCTGAAGCTAAAAATGGTGACAAACGCATCCTGCTTTTAAACGGAAAAATCCTTGGCGCTGTGTTGCGCATGCATGGAGACGGTGAGCATCGAAATAATTTTTATGCGGGCGGCAAACCCATGCCTGCTAAAATCACCGCCAATGATAAGAAAATCGCCAATATCCTTAAACCTCATTTGCAGAAACTTGGGCTTTATTTCGTGGGGATTGATATGTTGGGAGATTATTTAATTGAAGTCAATGTCACCTCGCCCACCTGCCTGCAGGAAATGAACCGTTTGTACAATGTGAAGTTGGAAGAAAAAGTCATTGATTTTGTGGAAAAATTGGTAAAATGAAACCTATGCCGACGCTTACCTTATACCACTTT
The DNA here is from genome assembly GCA_964479285.1 of uncultured Planctomycetales bacterium. GTDB lineage: Bacteria > Omnitrophota > Gorgyraeia > Zapsychrales > Fredricksoniimonadaceae > JABDGZ01. Next base: position 4,751 of record CAYZLU010000024.1, read on the forward strand.
ATGGCCTGCCCTTATTGCCAACGGGTACGGGATTTCCTGACCAAAGAAAAAATCAGCGTACCCATGAAGGACACACGGGAAAACCCTGCTTACCGCGATGAACTTATTAAAATCGGCGGCAAGCCCCAGGTCCCCTGCCTTGTCATTGATGGCAAAGTCTTATATGAATCTTTGGATATCATCGAATGGTTTAAAAAGAATGACTACAGAACAAATAAAACAACGCATTGAAACTGCCGTGCCCGGATCCAGCGCCTATGTGCTTGACCCCATGAACGACGGGGCTCATTTGCAGGCTTTTGTCATATCCCCTGCTTTTGAAGGGATACCCGTGTTTAAACAGCAGCAAATGGTCATGGCCGCAGTCAAAGATATTTTTCAAGTAGTCCATGCCTTGGGGCTTAAGACCTTCACCCCTGCGAAATGGAATGAAGTCAAAGGCCATTACCAGTTAAAATAGGGGACAGCGCCCTATTTTGTAGACATCTTCGTAAATCAAAATAGGGCGCTGTCCCCTATTTTAACTATTTTAGGGAGAAAATTATGTTGACCGATCAACTACGCCAGGAAATTGAAAAGGACATCAAGAACAATAAAATAGTGATCTATATGAAGGGCACAGTCAACCAACCCATGTGCGGATTTTCTGGAAGGACCGTGCAGATCCTGCAGTCTTACGGCGCCCCCGTCAAAGGCCATGATGTCCTTTCCAGTGAAGAACTTCGTCAAGGCATCAAGGAATTCACCAATTGGCCCACCATCCCCCAGATCTTCATCAACGGGGAATTCGTCGGCGGCGCCGATATCATCGCTGAAATGCACGAAAATGGAGAACTAGCGCAGTTGCTCAAATGATTTCAGCAAGTATCCGTCATTCTAATCCATTGCTGAATTGTTCATAAGATTAATTACAAAAAGTTGGGAGTAAATAAGGGTAGTAATTTCTTTCCTACATTGAAACTGCCATATGGATCCTTGTTTGTGGGTTTGGTAAGCCCAGAAATTCCTGAAGGCTATTAAGCAGCTGGATGGTAATATTGCCAATGCTGAGACCTTGGGATTTTTGTAATTGCAGGAGCATTGCAGGATCGATATGGAATTTAATCCTCTTACCAACGTTTTGAATTTCCCAAGGATTTTTAGTCGTAGTAAAATCAATACCACCTCTTTGTTCCAAAATCTTTTCCATATCTTCTGTTTTCATAGCAAGATCTAAATCACCCGGAGAAAAACTACCGATTTTGAAGTTTACCACGTCCTGGGCATCAATAGTAAATTCCTTCTTAGAAGGAATCAACGTAAATGTAGCATGGTTCTTTTTGACCTTTTCATCTCTAACAACAGAAGAAACACGGTCATTCATCATAAAATATCCCTGAGAATATGTCCCTACTTTCAAAGTAAATTTCCCATTACCATTATTGATTAATGGGTATTTATTGCTTATTATTTGTTCTGGGTTACGGGCACGTATTCTTACAACATAATATTGATTGTCCTCTTGGTATATTTTAATAAAAGTATCTCCAACTCTTAAAAATATTGGTGTTTTATCCCAGACCAAAGTCCTCATTCCTTGCCTTATCTGATTTACCGATGGTGACAGGATTTCTGTATTAATCTTTTGGCTGAATACTTGTATTTTATCCGTACGCTTAATATTCTTAAGCCTGGCGTGCAATTTGTCCAAATCAAAATCATCATCAACAAATCTAAGGCCCATGCTCCAACCGCGATAACGCGAATAATCGACTTCCCTTTTACCATTATAGAAATTCTTTCCATGGGCATCCCTTTCTATTTGTTTCCCATCAGGTCCAAATAGAATCCCTAAAGCAATATGGATATCGGCCATTTCCTTGTTTGTCATGGGTGTTGGCTGAATGTCTTTAAAAAGCATATTTATGAAATTAGAACTGATATCAGAAACATCATGCGCAGATTCAACATTTGGTTTAGCGAACCACTTGACCTGCGCCTCTCCTTGATCATCAATCACTCCTAATGCTGCTTCTTGACGCGACCATTGATTTTGGCCAGCAACCTTGCTATAGGTTTGGCTGGTATAATATAATTCCATCCGCCCATCGCGAGCTGCCACAATCCACTGACGTCCTTTCCAATCATAAATTTTATGAAAAATATAAAAATTATCTTTTTGGTCAAATTTATTTTTATTGCGTACAAGTGACACAAAATCTGAAAGGCTCTTAGAAGACACGATTTGAAAAAACGTCCTCTTTGGAGACAGCTTGGATATTCTATTTTCTTCGTTTAAAAATAATTTCCAAACACCTGAATCTCTCGAATAAATCTTCTGCCGTCCAATTTGATAGAATTTAGAAAATTTGTAACTTTCATAAACATTAATCAATTTATATAAAGCATTTTCTAGTTCCTTTGAGGTATCAGCCGTCTCAAAAAGATGGATAAGAGAAAAATATTCTTTTAAAATATCAATTACCGACTCGCTCCGACCATTCTTACCCCCTAAATGAGTAACAATGTCACGCACTAAATCTCCATCGACATAATTTCTAATATATCGATCGGCAGAAGCACGAATCTCTGCGGAAAGAGGTTCTGATAGCCCAAGGACTTCCCTGGCTGGAGTTAGATAAAAATTATGATAGCCATCAGCTGTATTTATTGGTTTGAGGGTATTTGATTCTTCCAGCAGTTCTTTTCGTAGTGACTGGTCATCAGTAAAAACATAATTTATGGCAAGTTCGATTAAAAGTATTAAATTCTTATATTCAGGTGAATTTCCCTCCTCTCCTGTGATCTTCCAACGCCCTTTATGACCTCGAAATACTGTAACCCCCGTAAAACCATCATTGACAATTTGGTCTTTAATTTTTTCTCTTGATGTCTCAACAGATTGTCCTAACAGATCCTCCTCGATCATACTCCTTGGCCCCCCTACCTCTTCTTCCATGTCTTCCTCGGGCCTGTGTAAGAATCGGTGTATATAGTCCAGGACCTGCTCTTTAGGGGCCTCAACCATACCCCCTTCTTCTAGATCCAAACCGTTTTTTTGAGGTTGTATACCACCTTTCGTCAATTCAACTTCTGTTCCATTTTTAGATCCTTCATCTATTACATAAATCTGATAATTTTCTTTCTTTCCAGCGTCGATTTTAAAAGTAAAATGTTTTGGAGAAAGATTCTCGTCACCTAATAATCGATAATCACGACCATTGTCACTTCCAACTGAGTTATATTCTTTTAAATTATAAGAACGTATGTTGCCAACCGCATTTTGTTTATCATAATATCTTTGAAATTTGACTGAATTGTTAAAGACCCAAATCTTATAATAAAAACTTCCCGCTTTAATCCATACATCCCCTTTAAAATCTTCCGTCATTTTTCTACCTTTTCGATCTGGACCATCTCCCAGCAAAACCTTCATCGCCAGATCTCCTGTCGACACTGGTCCAATCGGTGATGCGCTCATCCCAACAACATATAAAGAACTGTCTTCTGAAGGAACAATTTCTGTATACTGAACCAACCTACCAATCCCTACCGCCCCTGTTACACTCATGGCAAAGTCCATCCCTCCTGAGAAATATTTTTTCGGAAATATTCCTTGTTCCTTGCTTGAAATACTGGAGATGGGAATAAGTTCTTCTTTTATATAGTTAAAGACGCCTTTTTTAAAGGCACTTAAATATCTCTGATAAATCCTATCCTTCTCTCGGGGGTCATTTATATTGACTCCAGCCACCTTGTTCTTATCCTCATAGACTTGTTCCAAAATGCTATCCTTAATTTCTTTCTTATACCACGCGGCAAGGATCAGAGAATTATAAACTTGCCGAAGATCGGCGAAATTTTTATTTTTATTTACTTCCCTTGTCAATTCCGGAACAACAATTTCACGGACAACCTGACTGCCCAATTGATTAGCGTCCTTCATCTCTACCTGTTTGATATGGGCTCCTTCATGCTTCTCGAGTGAAAGATAATCTTCTTCCAACATGACCTTTAATCTACTTTCCACCACATATGCTGTCCCCTCCTCAGCATTTTCATAGACAACGGCCTTCTCTGGTACTATCCAAACTTTATTAAAGGTATTTACCGGTATATTCGTTGTCCCATATTTCCTGGCGGCTATTGTGTAGATTCTCTTCCAAAATTTCTTCCCCACTTCCCCTTCTGGGTAAATCAATGACGCTGTTATCTGCTTGAGCATATAATCTTCCGCAAGCAAGTCTCGACCCATTTCCGTAAGACCAAAGCTTTGAGGGATAATGCGGTCTTTCTCATAAGGCGATAGATTGACCCACAAATCTTTCTCTGGAATGGTCAAACTAGCTAGAAAATACCTAATAAGCTTTCGCGACTCATCTCGAAGGCCATTATTCGATAATTGGGTATCTCCTTTATCAAGAATGAAATCAAAGCGAAATGGGTTATCAGGATGGACCTTGATCCCTTTTAGAATAGGTGGATTAAGCGGCGGGCTTAAATGGACCATGATACCAGGAGCAGGCAAACGAAAATCTTCTGCCCTGGCCAGCGGCAAAGGTCCCAGGGTATTAGTCAAAAAGATAAAAATAAGCACAATGGCTATGTTAGTTCTAATATGTAAATAATGTGTCATATAAGCTAAATATAACATATTTCATTATGACTTTGCCACTAAAGCAGGTCTAGGGTCTAGGGGTTGGTTAAAATCTTGAGGATTAAAGAATTACTGAAATCTAAATATCACCCTAGGCTTCATATTTTGTACGGCGCTGCAGAAGCTATTCGTTCCACCGTTAATTCCCTGGCATGTCCAGCTTGTTGAATTGCCGACTGATGGAAAGGCCACTGTAGCGGGATTGGATGTTCCTGCCACGCACAAGGTATCTGTCCCAAAATTTGTCGTGCCATAATTATATGTTTTGCTGTTCGCTGTGCCGCACGCCCCATTGACCGGCATTAAGGCATCGACCGGTATGGGCGCCTGGTCTGCGCTGCATGAGCTGTTGGCCCCGCCATTAGCTCCCTGGCAGACCCAGCTTGCCGCACTCCCTGCTGTCGGGAAAGCCACCGTCGCTGGACTGGATGTACCTACCGCGCACAAGGTATCTGACCCAAAACTTGCCGTGCCATTACCGTAATCCTTGCCATCGGCTGTCCCACACGCTCCGTTAACCGGACAAGCTTGATTATTACACGTTTGGGTGCTTGGGCCTAGCAAGGAACAATCAGATCCGCCATTAGCAGGTGAAG
>CAYZLU010000024.1:10082-13999 GCA_964479285.1 uncultured Planctomycetales bacterium
CTTGTGCATGTGCGTGTTTGTGTACCACCACCGCAAGCTGCAGAGCAAGTACTCCAGACGCTGTAACCTCCATCGACAACAACCGGACAAGCTTGATTATTACACGTTTGGGTGCTTGGGCCTAGCAAGGAACAATCAGATCCGCCATTGGCTGGTGTGGGACTGCTACAAGTGCGTGCCTGAGTACCGCCACCACAGGTGGCTGAACAAGTACCCCATGCACTCCATCCACCATTAACAGGAATAGGAATATCACAAGAAGTATTATTGCCGCCGGTACTGCTGTTGCAGTTCCATACATAATCCGTGGCAGTATCCACGACGCCGGAAACTGTTCCACTGACACAAGTATGGCTGCTTGTCCCGCAGACTCCATTTACAGGGACTGGATTGACAGTTAAGGTTGCGGCATTGCTGATGAGAGATCTGACAGCATTAGTCACGGTGACGGTGTAACTATCCCCACTATTTACAACCGCAGTGGCCGGGGTTGTATAAGAAGAGCTTGTAGCTCCAGCAATAGGATTACCATTCAAATTCCATTGATAACTCAAAGGTGCCGTACCTGAAGCAACGACATTAAATGTGGCCGTAGCCGTGGCCGTGACGGTTTGGTTTACAGGTCGAGTAGTGATAGAAGGGGCAACAGGAGTAGGGTTTACTGTGACCATAATATTTTGACTGGCGGTCAATTTATTAACGGTGTCAGTTGCTGTCAAGGTCATCGAATAGATATCTGCTGTTGAAAACAGGGCTGTTGTGTTTAAGGCATGAGGATCGCTGAAAGATACACTACCATTCCCTGAAACCGATGAGCCCGACCATGTATATGTCATTGGGTTTGAGGCTAGGTCTGTTACCGTCGCCTTTAGACCTAACGTAGCCACGGGCAATGTGATTGTCTGGTCTGCCATGGCGCTTATGACCGGCGGTGACATAATTAGAAATACATCTCCATCTCCACTATTTACTGTAAACGCTTGACCCTGTTTTCCTGATTGGATACTTACCCGTTGTCCAGTAAAATTGATGTTTACCGGCGGGTTGAGAGGAGGGTTAAAAAGGACTGTCCCTTTTTCATATTCTCTTATATACGATCCTCCAGGGCCATTCTGCCCCATGGGGCCTGAAGCTTGCCCCAATTGCTTGTTGTTGAAGGTATAAACATCATGGTAATGGGTAGGATCTCCAAACAAGGCATATCCGTTTGAAAAAACCATAGAAAGAGCGCTGACCTGCCTCATCGTCGCATAGTCATTCCTGTTGTTATTTTGGTCCCATCCCTCCAAAGCAAGGATCGCAGGTGGATGAAAATGCGCTGTTCCCCAGGTCAGATTATTAGCTGCTGTTTTCCAGGTTGTTCCACTTCCAAAAGCGCTCGAGCCGTATCCTTCCATAAAAATACCGTTGATGTAAGGCGCCGACTGTTGTGGCAAAGAACCATTGGCATTTACAATGAGGATGGCATCTTCGCCCACAGCTGCACGCACGGTCTTGATGAGATTGATCCGGTCGGAGGTCTCATTGCTCCACCAGTCAAACATGCAGCCGTCAAAGACGCCGGTATTGACAACCGCCGCGCATTGCTGGGCCACTAACTGTTGAAAATCCGGATTAGAAAAATCAAGATAATATACGGGTGTACTGCTGGTACTGTCTGTCTGGACAATCCGGTTGCCATTGGCATCCCGTTTCCAAAAGGGAGAATCAGGGGGAAACCAGCTATCCCACGCGGCATAATATTGGATTGAAGCGAGTAGAACCAGATTGGGATTCATAGCCAGAAGACTATTGCGTTTGGCCAAGGTACTTTGGATACTTGCAGGCGTGAAGGTGAGCGCCAACCCAAAATAAGATTGTGTTGGTTTGACACCAAAGGCATTCCATCCCATAAAAACCAGATCATGTCGCGCCAAGGAAGTATTGACCGTCTCGATGGTAGATAACGGTACTTCTGTCCCAACAGATTCCGTATTAAAGTTCTGGGCAGGGTCCCAGGCTTGAAAAAGGGAAGGCACGACCTTGCTGGCTATCCGTTGCGCTGGTAAGGTGCCGGCCCCGGAAAAATTGGAAACCGTTGCTGTTGCCCCGACATAAATTTCATCCACTAAAATCTTTCCGCCGGTTTGTCCCAGATCCCGACCTATAATCAAACTGATGGCATTCACATTGGCAGAAGGAGTGTAGGTGCCCGCTGCGGTTTGCCAAATGTTTGTTTGATTGGAAGCACTTTTCCAGAAAGGGACATTCCCAAGATAATTTCCTTGAGCATCGTAGGTATTGATGGAAGCATAGACAGGAAGAGATACTGTAGTTGCATTGAAGAAAAACCTAATATCATAACTTTGCCCGGCCGTCACATTAAATGTATCCGATTGTATTTGTGCTCCATATGTATTAGAACTTACTGCCGCGGATATATCAAAACATCCGCTGCCATCTGCAGAAAAGGAATCCTTGGCATCATAAATAGCACCACTCAAGAAGGTCCAATGCTGTACGCCAGCGACATCAGGATTTTGCACCAGGTTCACAGTGTCTGCGATAGAATTAATTGGAATAAACGCTGCGCATGTGAACAGACCCGAAAAAACAATGGCAGAAATAAAATTTTTGGTCCGGCTTTCTATATTGATCCATTTGAAATTGAACATTGCAACCACCCCATATATAAAAAAACCTATTCCTTATAACTGATCTGGAATAGGTGCTGGTCTCATGCTTATTTCGGCGGCCAGGCTGTCCTATTCAGGACCCTTCCCGCCCCACCTCTCTGGGGGTCGGGACCCCGATTTAGGAAACATCGGGATAGCTTTGCGTCCCTGCCTTACAGCAGGTTTGCCATTTCGGTAAAACTATATTCCTTACTACCTAATAAAAGTATACTCTATAAAAACTAATTCTGCCAGTGGATGAAATTGTCACATTGGAACATACTAAATGTGAAAGGAGTATGTCTTTAATGAAATTATTAACGGAATGATGCCTTTAAGCATCTTCGAATAAAATGGCCGGTGCGGTGTTGTATTAAGCTGCACATCTCCTCCCTGGATTTCCAAATCCATGTATTGGGCCTGAAAGCTGATACCACCATAGGAGGACTTCATGGCTCGATCTTCACCAAATGAATTTTCGTCAAAATCGCCATTATGTACAATATCACTCATATCAATCAAACCAATATTGGAGGGGTCAATTCCCAAAAAACCCCTCAAAAATTCTTCCAATGCTTCTTTAATCGAATTTGGCGGATGAAAAGGAAGAGTTTCTATCTCATAATTCTCTGTCCCAAATAATTGAAACAGCACTCGCTGGGCCGCTGCCACCACGTCTTCTGCGCTAATATTATCAGGTGTCTCTGCGTATAAAACTAATGTATTTTCTCTCGAATCTGAATGCCTTGCCCTGATGATGACCTCGTCCTTATTAGCAAACAAGAATTTAAGTGAGAAAGCAGTATGTTGATCATCTTCTGGATGAACAGTCACATCGTGCCAATTTAACTCACCAGCAATGGCGTCGCCTATTCTTTGAGGGTCCTCGTGAATAACATTTATATAAAATTCACCAAAAGGAACTTTCAATCTATAATCCTGGTTTCCATCAATGAGCGTTGAAGGAGTAATAGTAGCTGTCGCCTCCAACCTTCTCTTTTCTTGTTGATGGTTAGATACCAAATATTCAACCAATGTCATTTTATTCTTCAACATGATTTCTAAAGCCAGAAGCTTTAACGCGGCAGGAGAACTGGCAAAATATTCGCCTCCGTAATTAAAATGGATGTGCCCGCTGGACGTAAGCGCCAGCATGGCTTTAGGGTAGTCCAGTAAATTCATGACCCCATTACCGACTTCTCTCACACTTATACCCAACAATCGAGCTGTACGGTCTATCGATGGGACTCCTGCAGATGTCCT
>CAYZLU010000025.1:0-13962 GCA_964479285.1 uncultured Planctomycetales bacterium
TTTAAATCGCCCGCAGGTATTCAAAGATTGGTCTAGACAAAGGGTACCACTTAAAATAGTCTCGTGGCAAAAGATTTTGGAGAAGAAATGCAGCGGTTGTTTGGGAAAGGTGCGGTATGGAGAAAGCAATTTGCGGATGCTGGACTTCATACAGAGATCGTCTTTAAGAAACTGATTGATGAAGGATGGTTGAAAGAAGAGCATGGTATTGGATTTTTACAAAAGAATATAGAAGATTTAGATGAGACAGCAAAACTGAAGAAATTATTTGGTAGTGATTTTGGTAAAGCAAAGACCATTTTAAGCTCCCTTAAGGTTTTTGATTATTATAATTACGACTCGCAGGACATAAGAAGAATAATTGATGATGTATTGAAAGATTCCAAGGTAATCTTGTACGACCCCCACGGTTTCCAGCGCTACACTCAGTCTGCCTATCTCTACAAGCGTTAATCCAGCTAAAGTCACATCTGAGAAATTGTCATTAAAGATAGTTTTTATTATGAAAAGAAACCTGTCTTGGTGATGCAAGAAATTTTCGCCCTTCAGGTATTATTAACACATTCAATTGATTAATCGTTCTTTGACATAGCCTAATATCACAAACGTGCTTCGCATACACGACTCCAGAAAGGTGGTGAAAAGTCCTTCCAGCCCGCGGCTTTATCGAGGTGGCAAAGCCGGTGGGGCAGACATAAATCTTTGTCTCGCGGGCCAGTTTAACCATTATTAAAGAAAGGAAAAAAATGCAGCAAAATCAGTTCCTACAGGCACTGTTTTCTGACTTAGGTGACGGGTTTATTGAGGTACGTGCCTTCCGTCAAAACCAAAAAACTAAGCAGTTATTTTACGCCTCCATCGATGAGGTGGTGGCAGATGAAGTCAAATTAGGACAAATTGCCCAGGATTTAGACGTGTACTTCGGGGTTTGCACTCGCCAGAAGAAAGAAGGCGATAAGAGCTCCGTAAGGAATGTCCCAGTTCTTTGGGTAGATATGGACGGCAAGGATTTTGCTGGTGGTAAAGAAGAGACCCTTGCCAGAATTAAATCGTTTTCTATTGCCCCTACTATAGTGGTAGAAACGGGAAACGGATACCACCTGTACTGGCTACTGGTAGAGCCAGTTACCATCCAATCAGAAGCTGATATTATTAGGGTAGAAAGCTTCTTAAGAGGGATAGCAAAAGCACTGAATGCTGACATTAAGGCTGCTGAAATCGCTAGGGTATTACGTTTACCTGGCACACTGAATCACAAAGATCCGAATGATCTTAAGCCTGTGATCGTGCTGGAATGTGACAGTACAAGGAAATATCGGTTAGCTGACTTCGAGCAGTTTTTAGCAAGTCAATCCTTCACAGATCAGAATCCAAAGAATCCAGATGGATGGATTGGATCAGCGTTGCTTAATCTTAAGGAAGGCAACCGGAATTCGACCTTTGCTAGTATTACTGGCCGTCTGCATCATAACGGCTGGAAGGCAGAAGATATCTTAGCAATGCTTGAGCCTCATGCCGTACAGTGCTCTTTCTCACAGAATGAGCTAAAAATGGTGGTTGATAGCATCTGTAAGAGGTATCCCAATAATCGTATTTCGTTTCTTGTTGATACAGACGGGGGGAGTGAAACGGAAACAGGAAAACAGCCATTTAAAGTGGTGTCTTTGCCAGAATTTTTAACTGGCGAGGAACTCCAGATGAACTGGATTGTTGAAGGAATATTTCCAAGCGAAGGTGTAGCAATTTTATCCGGTCCACCAGGACAGGGTAAATCTTGGATGTTGTTGGATTTAGCCTTAGCTTCCGCGCAGGGCGGTAAGTGGCTCGATTATTTTCAGACGACACCGGCAAAGGTACTTTATATTGATGAAGAATCATCAACGGTATTACTGCAAAAACGTCTGAAAAAACTCTTAAGTAAGTCAGAGGTCAATAAAGACTCTTTAGGAGTGCACTTCGCTGTTGGACAAGGCCTTTGCTTGAATAAGGCCGAATCCGTAGCTAAATTACGAGCCATTATGAACGAGCTAAAACCTCATCTCGTCATCGTGGACTGTCTGATTAGAGTAAATAATGCAGAGGAAAACTCAGCCAAAGAAATGGCAAGTGTTTTTGCTGTGGTTAAAGCACTGGTTAGGGAATTTAAGTGCTGTTTTATCTTTGCAGATCATCAGAAAAAACCTGGGAAATCAGGTAACGGACACATGGATCTGATGCTAAGAGGAAGTACGGAGAAGGTGGCCTTTGTTGATACCCTTCTTTCCCTTAAAAGGAATGACAGCCTCCTAATAGTGGAACATTCTAAATCTAGGTTTACTGAGCCCACACCGTCGTTCTTAGTGGAGATTATCGACGTTGATTCTGAAACTACGAAGGTCTCGTATGCTGGTGATGCGGAGGCCAAAGAAAAAAACGAACAGTTAAGAGTCACCGGTGATTTTCTTAAATCAGCTCTAAGCAGTGGTGAATGGATACCTCGGAAGAGACTGATTGAATTAGCCAAAGAGCAGCCTATTTCAGAGAAAAAATTAACTTGGGTTCTTAAGTGGTACGTGGAATCCAATTTAATTGAGTGCCAGGAGCTAAAAGTCACCGAAGGTAGGGGTGGTAAGTCCTATGTTTATCGTTGGAAAGGAAATAGGCTTCCTCAGGTGGATAGCTATATTAATCTGAATTAAACTCAACGGGGGTGTCGGATAGATTTAGCATCCGGCACCCTTTTAAGATTTTTTAAACTGAAAGCCAAACTACAATGAAAGATAGATGAATATGGAAAATCAAAAAATATGTAAAAACTGTGAGGCTGATTTGGTTATCAGCGAACATCTTGGAAAATTAGAAGGGGGCAAGGTGTCGATAGAAGGTCGTTGCACTTGGTGCGATGGGTTTATTCAATATATTGACCCCTTAACATCCCGACTTGTTAAACATTTAGAAGCAGACCCGATTACGTCAGCGTTGTGGAGGCTTTTAAAATAGGATACGGTCTATTGGAAGATCATTTCCCGGTGGCCGATGAGCCACCGGGAGAACCATAGGGAGTTTTAACGTGCCGTATCTATTCAGACTTTATAAAAATTATTGGTACGTGTGCTGGAAGGTAAAACAAGCAGATGGAAGGTGGATTACTAAGGCCAAGTCGTTAAAGACGAAGAATAAAATAGTGGCTAAGAAGAAATTTGAAGCTATTTATTCTGACGGGGCAGAAAAGGCTAAGGAGTGTGATTTTAGCGCATGGTTAAAGCAATACGAATATGAACTAAAGAATAATAACCAGACGAAGTTGAGTAGGCTTACGCTGGTCAAGTATCAACATAATGTGAGTGCTTTTGCTGCTTTTATGGCTGGGAAAATTGTTTATATCAGTCAAGTGGGGCGGGATCACGTTAATGATTTTTTTAAAATGCTTGCCGATAAGGGATTTTCCTCAAGCTCTATATCGGGCTATAAAAGGAGTTTAAAGAAAATGTTCCGCGTAGCAAATATTTTGGGATGTATCCGTAAGAATCCGATGGAAAATATCCCGATTCCTGCGAATAAAGAGCGAACAAGGTTTTTTTCTGAGGAAGAGATTCGTAAGATTTTGAAAGCTGTTGAAGGGAATGATTATCAGACAGCACTGGTGCTTTATTTTTTATTAACTGGATTTCGTGTCAGTGAAGTTACAAGATCATCTTGGGAGTATGTTAATCATACTAATAAGACAATACAGGTTTTAGGCAAAGGTAATAAATATCGGATTCAAAGACTGCCAACCCGTTTATATGAAGCGATAACCAAGATAAGAACAGATGAGCCAACGATATTCGGTAAGAGTATTAAGCAAATAGAACGGGATTTAAAAGCTGCTTTAAATAAAGCAGGAATTGATGGGAATTGCCACGACTGCAGAAGAAGTTACGCAACGTATTCCATAAAAATTTTATCCCCTGATTTGCTTCGTAATAGAATGGGACATTCCAGTCTTCAACAGTTGGATAAATATACACGTGGTTTTAATCGAGAAATCCCAGCCGACATAAAGGAGCTTTTTAGTGACTGGCAAATAATTTAAGAATCGGACAGTCTCTTTGAACCGGTGTTTTCTGCCTGAGAAGAGCCTTTTAGTCCTCTTGGGATCATAAATGGATCATAGTCCAGAATGATGCAAAATAAATGTCAGCTGAGAAATATTCATTGACGCATGAAAATACAGTGGTTATATTAGTTCCCTTCGGCCCCATCGTCTAGCCTGGTTAGGACGTCTGCTTCTCAGGCAGAAAACACCGGTTCAAATCCGGTTGGGGCTATTTTAAGAAATCACCGACGTAACTCCACTTTTATCGACGGGTTACGTTTTTTATTCTATTTGTTATTTTCAGACATGCTTTTTTCAGTGAACTCTTCCCTTGATTATTTTAGTAAAAATAAGTAAAATCATTATCAATGGATCGTGAAGATTTTGCATTGACGTAAACCTTCCCCACCAATACCTGCCAGAGTCGGCATTTCTCCTCGACGATGAGATTAATGCCAAAAATTTTAAACTAAAGGCAGATATTCATGTTCATTGCGCGTTGCTTGTTGGCCTGTATTTTTTTCGTTCAATCATTTCTATTGAATTCATCAATACTTTTCGCGGCAGATCCTTTAGATTTACCCGCCCCGGGCCAGATGATTTCGTTATCAGCATCATTTGATCCTCTTATGATGGAAGGTCTTTCTTATGATCCTAAAGAGCCCTTTCGATTTGGTTTCATCGTCCGTCCTGGGGATAAGAAAATTTCTGATACTCAACTTCAGCATGAAGCAATGGATATAGTGCGCTATTTTTTGGCGGCCTTGACTCTTCCACAAGATGATCTATGGGTCAATCTTTCTCCTTATGAAAAAGACCGAGTCATTCCTCAAGATCTTGCCCTCACAGGTTTAGGCGGCGATCTATTGACACAGGACTATATTCTTAAACAATTAGCATCTTCTTTAATATTCCCTGACGGTAAGGTAGGCCAAATTTTTTGGCAGAAGGTTTACGCTGCTGCCATGGAACGTTTCGGCAATACAGATGTCCCCATCAATACTTTTAATAAGGTATGGATTGTCCCTGGAGAGTCCCAAGTATTCGTACATGGTCATACGGTGGTTGTGACCAAGAGCCATTTAAAGGTGATGATGCAAGAGGATTATCTGGCTACCCGAAAAGCTCAAAGCACCGTAATTTCTTCACACCAGGACAGTTTCCCCCCCCAAGAATTATCTGATACTGTTATGCGGCAAGTAGTTTTACCTGTTATTGAAAATGAAGTTAATGAAGGGTCCCGCTTTGCGACTTTGCGGCAGATTTTAAATGCAGCTATTTTGGCTGAATGGTATAAACGGCATTTGAAGGAATCTATTGTGTCTCGTTACTATGCGGATCAACATAAAATTGCGGGTATTAATGAGTTAAGTATTAAGGATCAAATTTATGAACAGTATGTGAAGGCGTATAAAAAAGGGGTTTATAACTTCATCAGGGAGGATAGTATTCCAGGCACGCAGAAGACAGTGCCTAGGAAATATTTTTCTGGTGGTTTAAATGTCGTAATTAAAAATCTGGATGAGGTGACTGATCCTTCCCAACTTTCATTTGACTCCCGTGCCAGCTTGGGCAGCACAGGTGATCAGATTATTGATATTGGTCTTACCCCATCGGGGGATCAAGCCATTATCAGTTCAACGACACCTACTGGGAGTATCGAAGAGTTTATGGCAGCACCGGAAAATCAAAATCCATCCTGGGTCTATTCTCAAAAGCGTCTGAGAAAACAGAAAGAATTCTTAAAAGACCTGGATCCCGATTTGATCAGTGATTTGCTCAATGGGCATGTCCGGATTACTGAAGGTTGGTATAGAATAAATCTCGGCCCTAAGCTGGGGTATAAACGGGTCTGGGAAGGGCGGTTAGCTAAAAACAATATTCTTGGTACTCCTAAAGGAGGGATTCGTTATATCACACCTAGTGAATTAATGAAAACATCATTTCTTCAAGTGTGGGAACGTTTTAAAGAATTAAAACCCACCGTTAAGCAGGCCCAAGCTTTTGTGGCCCAGTGGCTTGAAGAAGAACTCCAGTTTTTGTCTACCTGGGGCATGACAGGTAAGTCCGCTGGATTAGGTCTAGAATTAGGCGGAGCCAAAGGTCTTGTGTTGATAGGTGGCATTGTTGAAGGAGCAGATCATCTTCCGTGGTTTGAGTCAGAATATTTGAAGGAGCTTTCAGAGAAGGATCGTTCTGAGGTTGACCTTCGTGTTGCATTGCATCACGCAAGGCAGTTGACAGAAAAAAATGCCGTTGGTATCGACATAGACAGCCCTGCTCCTGATATGAACACTAATCCTGGGATAATGGAAAAATATAATGAAACATATTTACGTGTTTTAACAGAAAGGGGGCGAGGTTCATTTGTCTGGAAAGGCCTGCAATATAATAAGCTTTACGAACGTTTGAAAGCCGTACATGAGAGTACTAACAATTATCCCATTGATCAAAACCCTTTATTGGAAGAAGCTGTTCGTTTTTCGCATGAAAATCCTGATTTGCCTATGCCTTGGTTAGGAGTTTTTACCGGGAAAAGATATGATAGACCTGTTGATCCTAATGATCCTTCCAGAGGGACAGTGAAAATGGGGGGTGTCATAGGCCGTAATGAGGCGACCGGAGAAGGAGTGGTGATGGTCATGAAACATTTTTTGGATCGTACCATCGCAGAAGGCTATAAGGGGAAAAAAGTAGCAGTGCAGGCATTTGGCAATGTTGGCCGTTACACCGCATTGGCCGCTGCCCGAGAAGGGTTTATCGTTCAGGTAATCAATGATTATGGTATTTCCTTATATAAAGAAGAAGGCTGGACTGAAAAGCAATTACAGGACATTATTGATGCTATGAATCGGGAAAAGAAATCATTACGTAATTTATGGATAGAGAATCCTCCACCAGCACTTTTTTTAGGATACAGTCAAGAAAAGTCTTATATTCCTCTTGTTCCAGATGATGAAACAGAGGAGAGAATTGTCTTTGAAAGGGTCATGGGGGCGGAAGTTGATATTTTAGTGCCTGCTTTTAAGGAAGAACAGATCACAATAGACAATTACGGAATAATCAAGGCCCATTGGATTTTCGAAGGAGCCAATGGGCCGACCACTTCAGAGGCTGATGATAAGTTGGCAAAAGAAGATAAGATCGTGGTTCCAGACACCTTGACCAATGCAGGGGGCGTATTGTGCTCGGGACTGGAAATGGAGCAGGCCCTGCAAGGCCGTGAATTTACTTTGGCAGAAGTTTTAGAAAAGATGAAAGAAACGCTTGAGAAAGCCGTTGAAAATACTTTATCTCAAAGACCGGATGAAAATGGTGGTAACCGGTCGGCTTTTGACAGGGTGGGATTGAATCGTTTGGCCGCACGGAGAGCATTGAAAGCTTCCCCAGAAGATCCAGCGATGACCAAAGGCGGCATTGATTTAAATACCGAAGAGATGTCCATTGATCAAACGGGAGATAAGGACACTGTTTGGACATCACCCTCTATTGTGCCTGGGCAAGAAGATCATATCAAAGGTTTTAAACCGGTCTTTATTGATATGCGTCCTGTGAGTATTCCTTTATTGTTGGGACTTAACAGCAAGATCATTTAGTAATTGGCACTGGCAGCTTCGCAAGAATAAATTCTCAAAATTTCCCAAACCCGTCTAGGTGGCAAAGACATTAAATAATATGCTATATTTAGTTTATATGGGACATTATTTACATATAAGAGCTAGTATAGCTTTTGGGTTTATTTTTATCTTTTTGGCTAATACCATTGGGTCTGTGCCACTAGTCAGGGCAGACGATTTTCGCTTGCCAGCATCTGGTGTAATGGTCCATTTAAGCCCACCGCTTAATCCTCCGATACTTAAAGGGATAAAAGTCCATCCTGATGACCCGTTTCGTTTTGATTTTATCCTTGATAAAGGTGACAGCCAATTATCGAATAATGGCCTTCAAGAGGAATCTCGTAAGCTGATTAAGTATTTTCTGGCTAGTTTAACCATTCCTGAGAAAGATTTGTGGGTTAATTTAAGTCCTTATGAAAAAGACCGTATTATTCCAAATAGCTTTGGTCTTACGGAAATGGGCAGAGACTTACTGGCAGAAGATTACATGCTTAAGCAGATCACAGCATCTTTGATATATCCAGAAGATGAAGTGGGTAAGAAATTTTGGAAGAGAATTTACGAAACAGCGGCAAAGAAGTATGGGACAACGAACATGCTGGTAAATACTTTTAACAAGGTCTGGATTGTGCCTGAAAAGGCCGTGGTATATGAAAATGTGAAAACAGGAACAGCGTTTGTGGTGGAAAGTAAATTAAAGGTCATGTTGGAACAGGACTATCTTTCACTAGAGAAGCATGAAGGGATCCAATCTAAGAAGATGCAGACGAAGGATACGAATCAATTAGGAAGTCAGGTAGTCCGCGAAGTGGTTATTCCTGAATTGACAAGGGAAGTTAATGAAAACAAGAATTTTGCCAAACTACGCCAGGTTTATAATTCACTAATCTTGGCAACATGGTACAAAAAGAAAATCAAAGGCAGTATTTTAATGAAAGCCTATTCTGATAAGAACAAAGTTGCTGGAGTAAATATTAATGATCCGCAAGAAAAAGAGAAAATTTATCAACAGTATTTGAAGGCATTTAAGTCAGGTGTTTATAACTACATTAAAGAAGAGACAGACCCTTTAACCCAAAAGATAATTTCAAGAAAATATTTTTCTGGTGGATTTGGGTTAAACGGTATAAGTCAACTGTTACAAAATGCAACCCCCACGGAAACCATTTCCTCAATCCATTCAGAAAGTAAGGTTGTGCTCATTGATTGCTCGATGCAAACACAACAAGATAATTTGATAGCATCAATGAGAATGCCTCTAAAGACTAAGACTGTTTCAAATAAAGAAGGAATAGTGTCTAATGAGTCTGATTCAAAGGCAATGCTAACTCTACAAAATTATAAAGATGATATTAGTGAAGCGGAGAAGAGAGAGGAGATTATTTATACCTCTAAAAATAAAGGGGGGTTTGAGCCTGATTTCTATTCTTATCGTAAAGGAATTATGATCGCAAATACGCGACCACTTTTTAGGGAAGGAGGGCGTATTCTTTCAGCCATTATAAAGAATGCAGAGCAATCAGGTAAGAAGGTTAATGTGTTGGAAGTAGGAGCAGGGGTGGGGAGAGCTTTGTTCGAAATGAGTCAAATGGGCAATATCAATCTGGACACTGTCAGTTTAACACCCATTGCGCCACACATATTCTTAAAAAGAAGCTCGGAAGAAGTATTTGGAATGATAGCCAATAAAATTACTGAGGACAATAATTTAAACATACCATCTTTAAATGAATATATGAATAAAGAGAAGGATCAACACTCTGAATATAAAGGTAAAAGAATGTATGAAGAAATGAATAGAGATGAAAAAATCAGGTACATAAATGATATTAAGCTTTCCGCTATCCCATTTAGTGTATTGTTTGAATTGCAACAGCATGGTTTTGATATTTTTGGACATCTGCAAGAGCCGTATATCAGTCACCAATTTATTGGGAATTTTTTTGATGACGAAATTAATTTTTCAGGAAAAGAATATAATTTTATTTACGATAGATATGGGGGTATTTATTATTCAATGCTGAAGAATGATCATGATCGTACTTTGCTGAAGGCAGCAAGTGCTCTTAGTAGAGAGGGGATTATTTTTCTTGCCCTAGAAACAGATTGGTATGATTTATATCGCACAATAGAACGCCAAGATGAATTAGTGGCTATTTTTCTTGACTCAGCCGCAATTATTATGCGAAAGGATAGTGAGACTTTCAAAAGAATCAAAGCAAATTTTGATTTAGAGAATGATAGCAAATACTACAATTTAGAACAAAATGATAAGAATGTTGCCTTATTGGAGAAAACCGTCGCTTCTATTGAGAGCCCATTAGCGATAATGCGTAGTCCCAATGGACTTGATAAAACAGGGGACAGCGCGCTATTATCTGATAATCCGAGGATAAATGTACAAAGAGAATCTAAAAGAGGGGGTATTGATTTAACCTCGGCCAATAATGTTTTACAAACCCAAAACGCTGGCGAAGGGATTAAATTTCATTTAGACTTGGCCCAGCTTGCCCAACTTCAAAATGCCCAAGGTCTTACCGTTGGAAGCATTACTATTCAGCCCCTAAAAAGTCTTTCTGGTTTTCTGGGGTTAGCGGATAATCAATCCTTTCAACAGGTAGCTCCCAGATAATATATTTTCAATATTGCAAAACCAAAAAAACTGCATATGAATTAACATGAGATTTTATATTAAAAGCAGGTAAAATATCCCAAACTAAAAAAACTGATATTATTTTGCTTCGACTTGTTTCGCCTTGATACGCCTTGTCCTATAAGCTCACTTTTTGGAGGTGGATTTGGTGGTGAAACTCCTAAATAGCGTCGATCGTGTAGCCTTTCCGGTTGGGGCTACCAGTTATCACAACGTTAGTCAAGATGTCGCAAGTTTTCTAAACCTTCCCAATAGCCATACGTAGATTCCACAGCTGTCCGGTAAAACTTTTATAGGAACGCGAACTGGAATTCATTGAGTTTGAAGCGTTCGAGCCTTCTTTGTGACACCGTAAGCAAATCAATCAATGTTAAACGCGAGAATAAAGCATCCTGAATAAGTTTGTGCAGGTAAAAAAGCGACTTAGGGAACTTGGTTTGATATTTGATGTAAGCCAAAAGCAAGTAATAACACATGGCCACCCAGATTTGAGTTAATACCGCATTCTGATTCGTGCCCAAGAATGTTTTGATCTTTAGATTTTGTTTGATCCACTTGAAGAATGCTTCGATTTGCCATCTAGCTTGATAAATTTTAGCAATAGTTAAGGCAGACAAATTAAAATTATTGGTCAAGAATTCGAAAACTTCCCCAGACTCCGCATCGTAATAGCGCACAAGGCGTAATTCTTTTTGATATATATCATTAGTTAATTGAATAACTTCATCAGACAGTACGCCATTTTTTAATGTTTCAGAATGCTGTCCGGTAACTGAGTATTTCATGTTTTCTTTGGTGCGCGTGACAAAGAAGGCTTTGGCGTTATGTATCCGACGGAATAAGGCGTAGTCCCAATATCCGCGGTCAAAGCAATAAATGCTGTCCGGTGTAATTTGGAAGGATCTTTTGACCACCATGCTTTCATGATTGAATGCCGGTGAAGCAACTATGAAGTCAGGAATATGGCCCGCATGATTAAGCTGGACATGAAGCTTAAGAGCTCCTTTAGTCTGACCAAATTTAGACCATGGGAATAAAGACAAACACAAACTGATGAGTGTTGCGTCCCAGGTATAGAGCGGGTTATTGAATTTGAATTTATGTTTAGGGGTCAAAGTTTGGCAACGCTCGGATAATTTATAAAACAACGCTTGGAACATTTCACTAGGACGCTTTTTATTGGCATCAGAGAAGGTTGAACGTCTGATCCTTGTTAGCCCAAGATGATAAAGCCGTGGGTCGTTGACCTCAATGCTTTGCTCAATATCACGTAAGGATGACTTGTTTGCGGCTTGAGCGTATAGCAAGGTTACCAATTGTTGCCAGCAGTCAAAGCGCTTGACATAACGATCACCGCCGTGGTTTTTAACGATAGTATCAAATTGATGTCTCGGGATTAATTTTAGCAATTCGTGGATGAGCGTGTTAGAATGGGCCATAGGGAATCCTCCTCGTGTGTTTGGTTCTTCGCAAAATCATTCTAACACGATGGTAGTGATTCCCTTATTTTTTACCGGACAGGTGTGGTGATTGGCAAATAATTGGGTGAAACACAAGAAATGCTTGAAACATATAAATTAACATGTTAACATTACGTCAATTAACATGTTAATTAACAAGTAGGTTATTATGCTTATCGAAGAGCTGAAGGCAATCATAGAGTCGCTTAAAGATGCGCAGGCAGACACATCCTTCGTAGAGATCAAGTCCTCTGCTGGAGGTTTTCCAAAAAGAATATGGGAGTCAATCTCTGCCTTTGCCAATACCCCGGGTGGAGGTATTATTATTTTAGGTATTGAGGAAAAAGATGGGGACATACAAATTGTTGGAGTAAAAGAGCCAGCTAAATTCCAGAAGGATTTGCAGGAAACTTGCAGCAGGATGCAGTTTCCGGTAAGGGCACTTATTGAAACGCATAAATATGAGGGGAAGATAGTTGTTACGGCGGAGATACCAGAAGCTTCATATAAGGAAAAACCTTGTTATTATCAGGGGTCAGGAATGATTTCCGGTGCGTTTATAAGGGTAGGCGATGGTGACCGGCAATTAACTCAGTATGAAGTCCAAGGATTTCTCGATGGCCGTGGCCAGCCACGTTATGATATTGAGCCAATTAATGGCAGTTCGTTAAAAGATTTAGATCAGGAAGCGCTGAAGCTTTTTATAAAACATATTCGTGCCAATAATGAAAAAATTAAATCTTGGGATGATGAGAAGGTGCTTCATACTTATCGTATCCTCATTTCTTATGAAGGTAAGGATGTTGTAACCCTAGCAGGGATCCTTTGTTTTGGTTTATATCCGCAACAATTCTTTCCTGGACTTGTTATCCATGTGATGGTTTATCCTCAGCAAGAAGAAGGTCAATTAGGCGTAGACGGCGAAAGGCTTTTGGATAATATTAAAATCGAAGGACCTTTATTAACTGCCGTACCCGAAGTTGTCAGGGCAATCAAAAGAAATATCCAAAAGCGGAGCATAGTTAAAGGCTTATTTAGGGAAGATATTTTAGAATATCCTGAAGTGTTTTTGAGAGAGGCAATTATTAATGCCCTTGGCCACCGCGACTATTCGCCTTTGGCACGCGGTAGCGCTGTTCAGGTAAAAATATTTCCTAATAGGATCGATATTAGTTCTCCGGGCGGTTTATTTGGCCCAGTAACCATCGATAGGCTGGGGGAATCAGGCTTACAAGCCACACGCAATTCCTACTTGATGAAACTTCTGGAAGATAGTCCTGTTCCCAACGAAGGCCGTGTTTTATGTGAGAATCGAGGTACGGGAATTCCATCAATGATTGATGCTTTGCGTAAAGCTGGAATGGAGCCACCACAATTTTTAAATTTCTTAACACAGTTTAAGGTTGTTTGTTTTAATCAGGCCATTTTTGACAAAAACACACTCGCGTGGCTGGAACAATTTGTTGATGTGGATTTAAATGATAGGCAACGTTTCGCCCTAGCCTATATCTACCATAAAGATCAACTGACCAATCCAGATTATTGCCGTATGAATGAATGTGATTCACGTTTGGCTAGCAAAGAATTATGTGAATTGGTCGACAGACAATTAATTACTCAGCATGGTACCAGGCGATGGGCATTTTATACGTTGCCTAAAAAACAGGCAAAGACTGTTCTTCACCCCACGAAAATATCGGGTACGTTTAGACGCGATCGTCGGGAAGAAATCACCAAAATTATTAATGAAAAAGGGGAGTGTGGTCGTCAGGAATTAGCAGATGTTTTAAACTTAAGTGGTGCTGCCGTTCTTCATTGGCTTAGGAAATTAATAAAAGAAGGTGTTATAAAACCTACAACGAATTCCCTCAAAGATCCAAGCGTTAAATATTGCATCAAAAGTAAGAAATAAATTTGAAAATGATAGTACACCTCAAGCTTTGGATCATAATTAGGCCAATTCCCTGTGTAAATCTGAGGCCGTCTGCTTCTCAGGCAGAAAACACCGGTTCAAATCCGGTTGGGGCTATTGATTCCTTAACCCTCTGAGACGTAGATAGTTGTAAAGATTATTATTTTTTGATTTTGAACCGTTGGATTATTTACTCTTGTCAAACATCCGTTCTATGTTAATATAAATTTATGGCAATCGCCCTTGAACAAGAGTACAAATAT
>CAYZLU010000026.1:0-13773 GCA_964479285.1 uncultured Planctomycetales bacterium
CGAACTCATCATATGGGATGCCTTCCACTGAAGCCATGCGGTAATCTTCCAAATAGAAAGTGTAACGGGCCTCGATGCCTCTTTTGATGTCAGTGATGGACATCACCACAAAGGATATGGGTATCTTGGGGTCCAGCAGGGTTTCGGTGATGGCGGTAAGCAAATTGTTATAAATTTTGTTAAAATAATCCGTACCTTCGTTACGGATCCCTTCATTGGACATGTCTGATTTAATTTTGGGGATGACATCATATTGAAAATTAAATGAGTTGTCATTGAATGAGCCGTTGATATAAAGCAAATCATATTTAGCTGGTTTTTTGAGGGGGTCAGGTGGGGTGGGGCTATCAGCAGCGAAATCAAAAAGAGGCTTGTCGGTCGGCGCGTAGATCCAGAATGTTTTTCCTGCCAGACGGGTGATGACATTAAGGCTATAGTCTTTGCGGCATTTGGTCTCGAATTTTTTCTGGAGGTCCGTCAAAGGAGGGCGGGGACCTAATGTTTTCTTAGGGGCACAGCTCAAATTTATTCCGATAAACATGATCAACAAGATTCTAAACAGCTTGATGGGACGCATTTGTTAGGGTGTTTCTATCTGGGCGGCTGGTTTGAGATCAAATTTCTGGAAAATTGATTTTATTTCTTCGTACTCCAAATCACCTTTATTTAACAGTTCCTGGGCAAAATATTCAAGGAGGTCTTTGTGCTGCGCCATGATTGCGGTGGTGTCTTTGAGGCACAATTGCAGGATATTTTGCACATCATTGTCCAAGATTTCTTTGGTCTTTTCTGAGATATTATGACGGCCATTGAAGTCTTTAAGAGCGTCAAAATCCCCCACCAGGCCTGAAGGCCCCATCCCGAGACTCCAGACCATGCGGGCAGCAATAGTCATGGCATGATGGAAATCACTGCCAGGGCCGCCACCAACGCCGGAGCCGGTCGTTCCCAGGGCTATTTTTTCCGCCACGTAACCTGCCATCAGCATTTTTATTTTTGATAACAAGTGTTCGCGATTGGGTGAATTAGATTCCAATTCTTCAATGGCGCGGGTGTAAATATATCCTAATGCCCCTTTTCTAGGGCGAACGGTAGCTTTAATGACTTCGTCGGTAGGGTCAACTAAATAGGTGAGAATGGCGTGCCCGGCCTCATGGTAAGCTGTTTTTTTGATAGATTTTTGCGTGTATTTGGCGTTCGTGACAGCACCCATGGTCAAGCGGTCGTAAGACTCAGAAAGGTCTTTGTGGATGATGGTGTCCCGGTTGTTCCGCATGGCGATCAGGCCTGCTTCGCGGATCATATTATCAATATCAGAGGGAGTAAATCCTACGGCTGTACGCGCCAGCACCGATGGGCTTATAGATTCTTCATATTTTACCTTGGCAAGATAATGTTTAAAAAGTTCTTCACGTTCTTGCAGGTTTGGTTTGCTGATGTGGATCTTGCGTTCAATACGTCCGGCCCGCAAAATGGCGGGGTCCAACTGGTCTTCCCTGACATTGGTGGCAGCGAGGACAACGATATTATTTTCCTGCTGGCGCAATCCGTCAAGTTCGGTCAGGAATTGATTGATGGTAGCATTATGAGATATCGTTCCACCGCCCCAACGATGGTCAGATTGCCGGGGAGTGGCAAAGGAATCCACTTCGTCAAAGAAAATAATGCATCCGCCTTCGGCTTTTGCTAATTCCCGAGCTTCTTTAAAAATATCTTTCATTTTTCGGGCACCTTCACCGACATATATCCCCACTAAATCGCTTCCCATCGCAGACATAAAAGGGAACCCTGCTTCCGTGGCCATGGCTTTGGCAAGATATGTTTTGCCGCAACCCGGAGGCCCAAACATAATGACCCCTTTGACAATTTTTCCGCCAATGGCCTTGAGCAAGTTCCTATCTTTTAATAATTTGACGATTTCCCAGGCTTCTTCTTTGGCATCTTTCATGCCAATAACTTCATCCCATTTTACATTGACTTTTCCACCAAGGATTTTATTCTGGCCAGTGACTTCGACGGAAGCAAGCACTCGTTGCAGGCCGGATTCCAGGTCTTGCTGGTTGATGATTTCCCGTTTCTCGCGCAAGGCAAAGATGCCGGCCTCACGGACCATGTTGCTGATGTCCGCGGCTGAAAACCATTTGGCTTTTTCTGCCAGTGCGGGAACATCGATGTTTTCTTCGCATTTGATTTTAGACATATAGTATTTTAAAAGCAATTCCCGGTCTTTGGCAGATGGTTTTTGAAAATAAATTTTGCGGTCAAAGCGACCTGAACGCATGACAGCGGAGTCAAGTTTTTCTTCAGGCATGTTGGTCGCTGCCAACACGATGATATTGTTATTTTCACCCTTGAGTCCATCAAGTTCAGTCAAGAACTGGTTGATGGTGGAATTATAATGCGTATCGCTTTGGCCTTGTCCTTCAAAAGGGTTTGGGTCACGGGGTCGGATAAAGGCGTCAATTTCATCAATGAAAATAATGCAACCGCCTTCAGCTTTGGCTAAATCACGGGCCTCTTTGAAAATAGATTGTAATTTATTGATGCCTGTCCCGACCCATATTTTATTGATAAAATCGCTCCCGGAAGCGACCACGAACGGATAACCTGATTCTGTAGCAATGGCTTTGGCCAAATAAGTTTTGCCACAGCCAGGGGGGCCGATGAGTAAAACTCCTTTGATGATATTTCCACCCACGATTTTTAATTTATGCCTGTCCTTGAGTAATTCCACGATTTCCCAAGCTTCTTTCTTGGTCTCTTCCATGCCGATCAGTTCATCCCATTTGACATTGACTTTAGAAGACAGGATTTTATCTTCTCCAGTTTTTTCAATAGACACCATGACAATATTCAAGGCCTTGAGCAAATCATCCTGGGTGACGACAGTGCGCCTTTCACGTAAGGCCAGGACACTGGCTTCACGGGTCATATTGTTGATGTCGGCAGGAGAGAACCATTGGGCCTTTTCCGCGATAGTTGGTATGTCGATTGCAGGATCAGCATTGACCTTTTTGAGATAATACTGGATCAGGGCTTCACGTTCTTTGGAGGTGGGTTTTTCAACATAAATTTTACGGTCAAACCGCCCGGAGCGCATGATGGCGGTATCAAGCTGTTCAGGGGGCACATTGGTCGCTGCCAGGACGACGATATTGTTTTCTTTGGTCCTAAGCCCATCAAGTTCAGTGAGGAATTGGTTGACGGTAGCATTAGAATCAATGTTTCCCCCAAACCCTCTGTCACCTTGGCGTGGCCTGGCAAAAGAATCGATTTCGTCGATAAAAATGATACAGCCGCCTTCTACAGCGGCCAATTGGCGGGCTTTTTTGAACAATGATTTAATGCGTGAGGCGCCAACACCCATAAATATTCCGACAAATTCACTGCCAACTGCAGAAAGAAATGGTAATTTGCATTCTGAAGCCATGGCTTTGGCCAAATAAGTTTTGCCGCAGCCCGGGGGGCCGACCATAAGGACGCCCTTGATCATCGTACCGCCGATGGCCTTGACTTTCGCGGCGTCTTTGATGAATTGGACGATTTCCCAAGCATCGCGTTTGGCATTTTCCATCCCAATGACATCATCCCATTTGATGTCAGTCTTGACTTTTTCGGCGCTGTCTTTACTGAGCATCTTGGACATGCCGCCGCCCATCATGAAATACATTTGCACGTAGCTGAAAATGAGGGCCTGTATAACGCCTCCAACCAGCATAATAAATAGATAAATGCCCATCTGGGCCATCATGTTTTTGCGGTAAAACCCTTCCATGCCCAAAAAGCTGGTGCCTCCAAAATACATAAATAGCACCAGAGAGGCAACTATGCTGAAAAAGGCCGCATATAGCAAGATCCCCTTCCAGTGCACATAAATAAATTTAAAAAAACGATTTTTTATCATAACTCTGTCCTTGATAATATTTTACGAAATTTGAACGACCATCAGTATATCACAGAATTAAAAAATCCTCTTCAAAATGTTTAAAACTTAAATTTTTATCCATGACCATGGGCAAGGGCGTTAATGAAATGTGACCTGGTGTGATTGCACCTTTTGTTCGACATCAGCGGGTGGTTGGGTTGTACTTGGATTTTGAATATTTTGATAGTCAACTATTTGATATTTTGAGGCTTGGGCCTGCTGCTGGGCAGGGATTACAAGTGCCTGGCGGGTAGCCAGAAGTGCAGCTAATGCATTGCTTTGTTGATTTTGGTTCGCAATGTTTTGAGATACAACGGAATCTGATGGGAGAACATTGATAGTGGGTAAATTAGATTGAGTTACATTCCCTAAAAGACATTCTGGAGGAGTACACTCAGGGTCACACCCTGGAATGCATCCTGGGTAACATCCATGGACACAGGTGGAATATTCATTTGAATTGTTTCCTGAATTGTTTCCTGAATTGTTTCCCGGATTGTTTCCTGGATTGCTTCCAGAATTGCCTCCCAGATTTTTTCCTGGGTTGTTTCCTGAATTGCTTCCCGAGTTGTTTCCTGAGTTACTTCCAGAATTGTCTCCTGGATTATTTCCTGGGTTGTTTCCTGAATTGCTTCCCGAGTTGTCTCCTGCGTTATTTTCT
The DNA here is from genome assembly GCA_964479285.1 of uncultured Planctomycetales bacterium. GTDB lineage: Bacteria > Omnitrophota > Gorgyraeia > Zapsychrales > Fredricksoniimonadaceae > JABDGZ01. Next base: position 4,587 of record CAYZLU010000026.1, read on the forward strand.
GGGTTATTTCCTGAAAGATTCCCTGATTCTTGGTCTGCGTTTGGTCCTGAAACGTCATTTGGATTATTTCCTGAGTTAATTCCTGAATTGTTTCCTGTGTTAGTCCCTGAGTTAATTCCTGATTTTTTTCCTGAATTGTTGTTTGAGTCGCCTCCCGCATTATTACCTGCGTTGCCTCCTGGAGTATTCCCTTGTTGGGCTGCATTGGAACCTTGGGATATCGACTGATTGGTGCCTGTTTTTGTATTTAAGTTTTGTTGTTCGCTGTTATTTTTTGTATGGCCAAGGTTTGAATTGTTTTGATTCGTTTCATTATTTCCTTTAAAAGATTCAGTAACAGGGTTTCGTATGCCTATAAAGTTTTCAAGGAATTGGAAGAAATTATTTTGTGACAATTTTAGCAACACCGGGGACATAAGATTGACTTTTGAAGATTGGACAGACCAAAAGGCTGTGGCCAACAGGATGATGAAGATAACCAGAATCCATTTTATCGGCAGTAAATTCTTTTTTTTCATGACCTGACCCCTTATATTTCTTTACAGTTCCGTAATACTTACCTTATTATAAACCGCGTTTCCTGAGTTGTTGACATAAGGAGGGAACCCCGGGGGAGCGATTGTCGCGAGCCTGGCGTCGTAAGCCTGTATCTGGTTCCATCCACCTAGTAAGTTTCCTGACATATCCATTTCGCCTGTTGCCCCGCAAACATTATTGATCAAACTGCCAAATTGGTCCATAACGGCGGTTTTACTGTTTCCCCTGTAAACCCACCACTGGTCAACCTGAAATGAACCCTGGAGCGCCACCAGGACGCCAGACATTTCCAGTTGGGTAGGGGCGCTTGCTTCTACAATGGTGATATTCTGATTGGCCACTAAACCTACCAAGTCTGTACTGGAAGGGTTTGTTCTGGGGTCTTTATTGTAGGCAACACTTCCAGAGACGTAAATATTCTGGTCTGCGGCGACCGTCAGTTGGCCGCTGACCGTACCCTGCACGGTAACATTGCCATCGGTCTGGTTTGTATTACTTTTTACGAAAATTACCCCATTAGCTGGCGGGTTTATCGTTGTTTTGTTATAGGTTGCGGTGACAACTCCGCTTAAATTTTTGACTGTTCCTGTGACTGTTATAGTTCCAGTTGGATTAAAGATGATGGTGCTGGCGCCTGTTAAAACCATTCCCGCTGCATTTTGGATGGCACCTAAACTTTTTATAGGAGGTAAATTAATTTGAGGGGCATTATTAGTGAGGCCGTCTAAAAAGATTATATTCGGATTGCTAGCAACACCCGGGTAATAGTTAGGGCTTGGCCCTGCTTCTGTTACAGCACCATTAAAAATAGGGTTACCAAAAATATTGAGCGACCCGTTGGTCTGTACTGGCCCGGTGGTCAACATTTCCAATCCAGGCTCTCCTACCCACCATAAAGGCCCGCCAAACGCGGGATTAAGTTCCGTTTGACTCCAATATGCATATTTAGAAATCGCTGCCCCGATTATTTTTAACTGTAATGTTTTTGAGACCTTACCGTAAGTTCCTGTAGAGGTTATTGTGTAATTAGTCCGGGGGGCATTTGAATAGACGATAGATACCCTGTAATTGCCGGTAATTGGGCCAACAGAGTACACGCCATTATCAGTGATTGGAGCATTGGGTACTGATGGGATAAAGGGGCTGCTGCAGGTAGATGGAATAGAAGGGTTTACGCATGTGCTTGATGCAACAGTGGTGATGCCAGCTTGCGTTATGCGTTCGTATGCATCTGCCAGGCCTGCATCAGCAATGTAATAGGCTTTTTTTCCATTTGCGACGCGGTTGGCCTCATTAATACCATTCGCAACAGCCAGAAAATAGACAGCAATGAATGAAACAATTAAAAACAGAAATATCAAGGCAAAAGTCAAAGCAAAAGCCTTATTTTGGCGAAGGTCGATCATGGATGGCTCCTCAAAAGAACAAAGGTTGATGCATCCCCGCTGGTTGTTGTCAGGCGGCTATTGGTTATTTTGGGCAATAGGTTTTCTGTTAAGTCCACATCGATCTCAATGACATTTGGAAGGTTCTGATTGTTCGCCTGGGCGGGCGAAAAACGTAGTTTCAAGGTCGATCCTGCAGGGGCGGAGTAGATTTTTTCTTCTATCGTGCCACCGTTGGCAGCAGGATGATGATAGATCACTGATGTGCCGGCGTTATTTAGATAGTACCACCGGGCGGTAAGATCATTGGCGCCCGTGCAAGGGCTGTCCTGACAGTAGTACAGTTCGCTAGAGGGATTGCTGGCGTTACAGGGTGCAGCTTGAGTGGCGCCTCCACAGCTGTACAAGAAATTCGCCGCTCCATTAGGGATCATGTAAGAAACAGCTGTAGCCAATCGATGGACTACGCCTGATTCTGTTTCTCCTTCAATAATTTTGTTGATCACAATACTGGCCGCATCTTGAAGGTTTTGGCCGGATATCCCTGAAGAATAAACCTGCGATGAGGTGGTATAAAAACCATAAACACCAGCCATTAAAAGCACAGTAAATGCGACGGCCATCATCAATTCCATTAGGGAAAATGCATTATTGTTCAATAGGGTGCGCATAGATTTAGTTGAGCATAGGATCATTAGCTATATCCTCAGCATAGGTTTCAGTCATTGGAACTAATAATTTAAGAATTCGTTCAGACCAAAAAATTTGGACTACGAAATGATCTACCGAACTGCTGGTTTGCTGTACGCCTAAACTGTTGGTGTACACAGTGGGTGTAACCGTAATGACCGTAGTCCCACAAAAAATATTAGTATTATTGCAATTAGTATTGTTGTAATTCCCTTTAGTGTCCAGGACCACCGCTGCAGGGCCTATAATTTTAGATTGACCTGGTGCCAAAACGATAAAAGGATTTTGGCGCTGTGTCTCGATTATTTGCTGGGCCGCAAAGGCGGCCTGGATTTTATGTTTCGAATACGAAGCTAATAACTGGCTATTGGTGAGCATGCTTGCTGCAAAAGGGAGAAAGATAAGCATGATGCCCACGCTTACAAGAACTTCTACAAGGGTAAAGCCGCCTTTTCGACATAGAAATTTACCCATACGCCGTACGCCCTTTCTTATAGAAAATCAAACAGGGTTCGACAGTAGCGTTATGGTTGTGGAAGGATTTACTTTGATGCGGGATATTTTTATGTAAGAATGACAGTTATTTTTGGTTCTTTCCCCACATCTGCAAACGTCCTAGTTATCCAACCAACACCCTGCAAACCTCTGATCAACCTCCTAAATAAAGCATAACACATTTTCAAGCTTCTGCCAGTGGTGTCCGGTATAACTTAAACCAGAAATATTATCCCAGAAAGCGCTTACCGTTGGTTTTCTTTTGATGGATTGCTTTTGTTGTTCAAATGTCCTATTGCTTTGAATTCGAACCGTAACTGGATTGACAAAGGGGTCTATCTGTGTTACATTAACCTTTCCTGAGGGAAGGTTCAAAAATATTAAATCCAATTTAAAGGGTCATATGTCTAAAATAAAATCCATTAAAGCACGTGAAATTATTGATTCTCGTGGGAATCCGACCGTAGAAGTCGATGTTCTTTTAAGTTCAGGGGCTTTTGGCCGTGCCGCTGTTCCTTCAGGGGCATCGACTGGCGAGCATGAAGCTATTGAAATGAGGGATGGCGATAAGGGAAGATTTGGCGGGAAAGGTGTCCTGAATGCTGTTAATAATGTCAACACCACTATTGCTAAAGCCATTAAAGGCAAAGAGGCTGATTTTAAGGCCATTGATAAGGTGGTCATTGCCTTGGATGGTACCGAGAATAAAGGTAAGCTGGGGGCCAATGCGATCTTAGGGGTGTCTTTGGCAGTGGCCAAGGCCGCAGCTAATGAAAAGAACGTTCCATTCTATAAATATATCGGTGGTTCTAAAGCCCACATTTTACCCGTTCCTTTGATGAATATCATCAATGGAGGTGTGCACGCGGATAATAATTTGGATGTCCAGGAGTTTATGATCATGCCAGCGGGTGCTCCGACATTTTCCAAAGCTATGCAAATGGCATGCGAAGTATTTCATGCGTTAAAAGGCATTTTGCACGATAAGAATTTGGCTACGTCTGTTGGTGATGAAGGTGGCTTCGCCCCTAATTTAGGCAGCAATGAAGAGGGCTTGGATATTATTATCGCTGCTATTCAAAAAGCAGGATATAAACCAGGTAAAGATATCTTTATTGCCTTGGATGCTGCGTCGTCATCTTTTTATGAAAATGGGCAATATGATTATAATGGCAAGAAAGTGTCTTCATCAGACATGATAGAATCTTATGCCCGTATGGTGGCTAAGTATCCGGTAGTTTCTATTGAGGATGGACTATATGAAAATGATTGGTCAGGCTGGAAAGCTTTGACAGATCGTTTGGGGAAGAAAACCCAATTGGTGGGTGATGATTTATTCGTCACCAATGTCAAGCGTCTTAAACAAGGCATTGACAGCAAGACCGCAAATGCGATTTTAATTAAGGTCAATCAAATTGGCTCACTGTCTGAAACATTGGATGCAATTCATTTAGCCAAGAAAAATAATTATCATTCGATCATGTCGCACCGCTCTGGAGAAACAGAAGACGTGACGATCGCGCATTTAGCTGTGGCAACGAATATTGGCCAGATCAAAACAGGGTCTTTGTCACGTACGGACCGTTTGGCCAAATACAATGAATTGCTGCGTATCGAGGAAGAATTAGGTAAAAAAGCCGTTTATGCCGGCTTAAATTGGCCTAAGATTTATTAATATAATTGATGTCGTTCCCGCGCCTTCGTGCTGAAACTCCGGGGGGCAAGCGGGGATCCAGAAATGCTTAAAAACGCTCTTTCACTGTTTATCCTGACGGTCATTATATTGGCGCTTTTTTTGCCATCATATTCGACGATGCAAGATTTAAAGCAAAAGAACCTTGAATACGCCCGCAGGATCACAGCATTGGAGGAGAAGAACAAGAAATTTGAAGAAGAAAGACGTCTGTTGCAAACCGACCCGGACTATGTGGAAAAAGTAGGTCGTGAAACAATGGGCCTGATCCGCCCGGGCGAGACCGTTTACAAAATCGTCCCGGTCCAGCAGAAGTAAGAATATCGCGGGGTGGAGCAGCCCGGTAGCTCGCCAGGCTCATAACCTGGAGGTCATAGGTTCAAATCCTGTCCCCGCAACCAAATATAGAAGCCCCTTATGTTTATGTAAGGGGCTTTTGTATTTATACTTACAGCAATCTTCCATTTTATTCCAATCAATAATTCATTTCGTTAGTTGTCGTTACATTACGTTAAATATCATCAATAATTTAAAAAAGGTGGCAAAAGGTGGCAATCTTCTTGCCGCCTTTTTTTCATTGGCGGCGAGCCTATGACTAAACAAACTTACTGGAATGAAGAGGCTGGGGTTTATGAAGAAGTGCCAAAATTTCTGTATCCTTCAGAAATTGAACTGCTCAAAATTTTCCCTGAAGGTAAGCACATGATCCGTCAAAAAATCGCCGAATGGACAGAGGTCAAAGAAAGACTGCTTGCTACAGAAGTTCTTCCAAGGCTCAAGGAGATCAACGTTATTCAAGATGGTTTTGACCGTGATTTCGCGCTGGAATTTTATAAACATACGATCAATCCAAAGTATGTCGAGGCGTTGGAACAGTTGGCGCGGCTTGAGAGGCTAAAGGTATTAACGGCCAATTCTAAACACTCAAGAAATATTGTAAACCTTGAGCAAAAGAAAGAGGCCGCCAAGCAGATGCCGATCTTGGACTTATACCCTTTTCAGCAAATTAAGAAACTTGGTTCAAGATTTACGGCTCTATGTCCGCTTCATATCGAGAAATCGCCGTCATTTGTGATATACCCGAACAATACATTTTTTTGCTTTGGCTGCCAAGCCCACGGTGATTCGATTGATTTTTTAAAACTCATTAAGGGATGCTCTTTTAGGGATGCTGTTATCCAGATGGGGGGAACGTAATGGTTGCGAGCTTATTATTAAGCAAAGATTTAGACAAGCAAATGAAGGCAATAAAACAGATGCCGGGTAGTGTGGCTAATGTCGTTCAAGTGAATATTGATGTAATTGAAAAAGACATTCTGCCAGGTTCAATTTCCCTGCTACATACAGAGTTAGGCATCTCTGTAACGGATAGTGGGCAGCCAATTCCCAATATTGCTAATGTTTTGAGAGTGTTAGAGGGATGCCAATGTTTTAAAGACAGAATTTGGTACGATGAGTTTCATCAAAAAATTTTTACAAATTTAAGAACGGGGAGCGCGCGCGAGTGGTCAGATGCTGAAACGATTTCTCTCACAATTTTTATGCAAAATAACATAGGTTTTTTAAGGATTGGGAAAGAAGCTGTTTTTGATGCCGTGTTGGCCTACGGGCGGCTCCATACCCGCAATGAACCTAAAGACTGGATGGAGTCGCTGATTTGGGATAAAACTCCAAGGATTGAGCGTTTCTTCAATGACTGTCTTGGTGCTGATGAAAATGACTATACGAAGGCCGCGTCAAAGAATTTTTTGATTGCGGTGGTCGCACGAATTTATTCGCCTGGCTCTAAGGTCGATACCATGCCTGTATTTGAAGGGGTGCAAGGATCGCTTAAATCCACGGCGTTGGAAAATCTGGTTGGAAAAAATCTTTATTGCGATGCCCATGAGTCAGTAACAAGCAAGGATTTTTTCCAGATATTGCCAGGAAAACTGATTGTTGAAATCGCTGAACTGGATGCGTTTAGCAGGGCGGAAGTGACCCGCATTAAACAGGTCATAACTTGCAAGGTTGATCGGTACAGGGCCTCTTATGGTCGTTTGGCAGAGGATCATCCCAGGATGTCAGTTTTTGTGGGAACAACTAACGAAGAAAGCTATTTAAAAGATAACACCGGGGCCAGGCGCTTCTGGCCGGTGAAGATAGGGAAAATAAACATTCCCAGGATTCAATCTGACCGAGAGCAGTTATTTGCCGAGGCCGTACATCTGTATAAATCTGGTGCTTCATGGTGGGAGATGCCAGAAACGGCGGCTGCGGAGCAAGAGTCCAGACGACAGGCGGATGATTGGGAAGAAGTGATTGCAAAATATTTAGTGGGGAGATTAGAAACCTCAACTATGGAAGTCGCCAAGGATTGCCTTTATTTCAATCCCAAAGAGATCGGTAGGGCGGAGCAGATGAGGGTAGCAAGATGCTTGAAGGTTTTAGGATGGACGAAGCACGATGCCTGGAGAGATGGCAAGGTACTTAAAAAATGGTTTCCTAAAGACGATGCTTCCTTGCAACCTTCTGCATGGGAAGAAAAAGGTGGCGAGTTATAAGCCATTGACATTCCGTACCTATTGCCACCTTGCTACCATAATGACTGATTCTTAAATTACTGGAAAAGGGGCAACAGTAGGGCGGGACAGAGGATTTGGGCGATTTTTAGGAAACAGGTAGAAAGGTTGTGAAGTAGCAAGATCATTGATCGCCGTCTTGCTGGAAAGAAAAATCAAACAAACAATGCCCCCCTGTAATTTTAAGGTGTTCCAGGCGGTAAAAGAATAGACCAAATAATCGTTCGATTGTTTGGTTATTGGTTATAGAGGGCTTTCTATAGCGCATGATTGAAAGAAGGGCATTGCTCTTGGTGTTCTGTGTGGTGTGTCCTTATAATGAAGACAAGCTGGCAGGCACAGTTCCAGCGCTATGACTTGCCTATGCTGTGTACGTGTAGTGTGCTGAGTGTTTGTTGGGGGTTCTTTTGTTGTGTCTGGCTGGCTGTGTGAGACCCCCCCACCCATGGTGGCAACGGCTCGTCTCAGGGGCTTTGTGACCACCCGACCGGGTGAAGGGCTGCAAGAATTTTTTGGCCTATTTTTATCGTTTAATCGAAAAAAATGATTTTTCCCGGCCCCCCGCTGTTAATTTATTTGAAGTAATAAAAAATGTAAGGCGTAATTCTTAAATATCGGGAATATTTTATAAATGATTGTAATGCTTGATTTTGCAGGAAAAAAGAAAGTCCTATCTTATGTCTAAAAAACCGGAATTATCTCCTACTCACTGGCGAGCTATTAAATTGATTGTTGAAAGTAATATGTCGATGAAGGAAATTGCTTCTGTGGTGGGCTTGCAGCTTAACACTCTTTATAAATTGGCCGAAGGAAATCCAGATACTCGCAAGACAGGCCAGCTTTTTTATGAACAGATAAGGCATCTCTCCCAAAAGAAATCCCAAAAGGATTCTTCAAAGACAAAGGATTTGATTCTACAGAATAAGTGGCTATGTTTGCAGATGATAAATGATTATCTGTACCGGAAGATAAAGTTAGAACATTTATCTGATGATGAGATCAGGATTGTTGTAACGATATTAAATTCTATGTATAAAACAACACCAGCCGAAGGCGCTTTAAAATCAACATCATATTCTTACATTCATGGATTAAGTAGTGAGGATATGGTTATGGAATTTCAAAGACTTACCAGTATTCTTAATGGCCTGGCTACCCGCAAAAAGGCTTCAGATTCCGAAAAATGACCTGCCTACCTGGTTTTTTAGCCAATATCGTATATACTTAACAGAGAGTATTAAGAAGTATGATAGGGAATAAATTATGACCCCATGTTCCTTAAAACATGTATTTAATCAGACACGCAAAGCTGTATCTGCTTTTGTTCTTTTTTGCTTTGTTTCTACATCAGTGGCCAACCCAGCATATTCTCAAGACGTTTCAAGCCAAATATACCGACTACCTGCGCCTGGGGTCATGGTTCATTTAAGCCCGCCACTTGATCCTCCAATGCTTAAAGGGATTAAGGTTCATCCTGATAATCCTTTCAGATTTGATTTCATCCTTGATAAAGGCGACAGTGCATTAAACAATGACCAGCTTAAAGGTGAATCAAATAAGTTGATTAAATATTTTCTTGCCTCTTTAACCATTCCAGAAAAAGACTTGTGGGTCAATTTATCGCCGTATGAAAAGGATAGAATCATTCCTCAAGGTTTTGGCTTGACGGTAATGGGTCGTGATTTATTAGCCGAAGATTACATGCTCAAGCAGATAACCGCCAGTTTGATTTATCCCGAAGATGAGATAGGAAGAAAATTTTGGAAACGAATTTATGAAGAGGCTGTTAAGAGATATGGAACAACGAATATTCCTGTTAATACGTT
>CAYZLU010000027.1:0-13308 GCA_964479285.1 uncultured Planctomycetales bacterium
CATGGTGCGCATTGACATGAGCGAGTACATGGAGAAACACGCGGTGGCCCGCCTTATCGGAGCCCCGCCTGGTTATGTGGGTTATGAAGAAGGCGGCCAATTGACAGAAGCTGTGCGCCGCAAGCCTTACGCAGTCGTCCTTTTCGATGAGATCGAAAAGGCGCATGGGGATGTTTTTAACCTTCTTTTGCAGTTACTCGACGACGGTCGGTTGACTGACAGCCAGGGGAGGGTGGTCAATTTTAAGAACACCATCGTGATCATGACCTCCAATATCGGCACTGCTGAGTTGGCCGGCCTGGATGACCAAAAAGAGATTGATAACCGTATCCAGGACGCCTTACGCCGCCATTTTCGCCCGGAATTCTTAAACCGTATCGATGAGATCGTTGTATTCCATCGTTTAGGGGTCAAAGAATTAAAGAAGGTCGTGGACATACAGGTAGCGACGCTGGCCGAAAGGTTGAAAGCCAAAGGCATCGAATTGCGACTGACCGATAAGGCCAAAGATTTCTTGGGCCACCAGGGTTATGACCCTGTCTATGGGGCCCGGCCGTTGAAGCGCGTCATCCAGAAATTATTGCAAGACCCCATTGCCCTGCGCATGTTGCAGGGAGAGTTAAAGGAAGGCCAAAAAATTACCGTTGATACCCAAGGGAATGATTTGGTCATTGAAATAAAACCATAGAAAGAAAAACCAGGAGGTTTCTATGAAAAAAAAATCATGTTGGCTGGAATTTTAGATTAATCGTCATGGACTGGCATTGTCATAGAACAATATAGTATACTCTAAGAAAGACCGTTGGTTAGGGAGAGGAGTTTTATGATAAAGCAATATATATGCCTTGGCAGTGTAAGTATTTTTGTAGTCATCTTGCTCTTTATCGGTTCTGGCGCTTACGCGGACGACACCAGTTCGTTCAATGATCAGATCAAAGCGCTGCATGCTGATAGGGCCCAAGTAGGGGCACAGTTGGGCATAGATCCCAATGTGGACAACTATCCGCACGCGACATCGTATTATGATGATTTAGTGGACCATTATGAGCAAGACCAGTTAATGCGGGATGTGATTGCCCAAGGAATTTCTTGCTGAATTAAGTATTGTGTCCCTTTAATTCTGGTAAAATAATTTATCATGATTAAGGGGATTTCTTTTTTCGTTGGCCTTTTTTGTTTCAGTTGTCAAGTCCTGGCCGCTGACACCATTAAGGACGGTTTTTACAATGATTACGATGCCAAAGGCCGCGTGGTCAGGACTGTGGAATACCGTTATGGCGTGCCCAACGGACGTTTCCGCTCCTTCTATCCCGATGGCCGTCTCATGGGCTGGGGCGGGTTTCTGAACGGCAAGATGGAGGGCATGGCCCAAGGTTATTATCCTTCCGGGGTCCTGCGTTTTAAATCTTTTTACAGCGATGGTCAATTACACGGAGTTTCAACACTTTATTATGCCAACGGCCAGCCTAAGGCAGAGATGACTTATTTCAGAGGGGTAATGGAAGGCGTGGCCCGTGAATATGATGAACATGACCGTCCGACCCTCGAGCACCAATTTGTCCGGGGCAAGGAGCAGGGTTTTGAAAAAGAATTTTATCCCAATGGCCAGGTCAGGCGGGAATGGCAGTACAAAGACGGCCGGCAGATAGGGATGATGCGTGAATTTTATGATGACGGCAGTTTGCGCGGGATATTTGATTCCCTTGACGGAAAAAAGAACGGCGGCGGCCAGGAATATTATAAAAGCGGGGAATTGATGCGTGAAGGGATGTACAGGCATGATCGATTAGACGGCGATGTTGCCAGCTATTATTTGAGCGGACGGTTGTTAAGCAAGGTCCATTATGATAATGGGGTCTTGAATGATGAACATTGGCGGGAGTACTATGAAAGTGGTGCTTTGCATAATGAAGCGCGTGTGCGTAACGGAAAGCAAGAGGGGGAAGTCAAACAATTTTACCCCGATGGGCACATCAAAACAGAAGGTCCTTACATGGACGGCAGACGTGCAGGCGTTTTTAATATCTACAGGATCGAAGGCTGGCTTTGGTACAAAGAGTTTTTTGTACGGGACAAGTTGACCAAACGCGATGAATATGACGCCCAAGGACGCCTGGTCATGGAACAGGTTTTTTATTAATAATTGTTTTCGGTAAGTAGCTGTGCTATATTATTCCTTATGGCAAAATCTTTTGATCCTCAAATAGTCAACCCTGTCCTCACCGGTTTTATTGAAGAATTAATCACAAAACAGGGGACCCTCGTTCCGACCAAACCTTTTGAAGTGGCGGCCAAACCCATTGAAGAATATGAAGAACGTATGCGGGTCAATGCCACTGACAAATTTGATGTGTCATTGTTTATCGCGCAAATGAATTTTTATTTAAATAAGGCGGACGCTCAGGCACATCGTGCGCGTGGGACCATGATATTGTATATGGACACCGAGGTGGCAGACAAGCTCTTTAAAGCCGCCGGTCTTCAGGTGCCCTATGATGAAGATGATGAGTCCATGATGGCCCTTTGCGGCAGCCTATGTCAATTGATTGCCAATGCCCTTAAAGACCGTTTGGCCGCAGCCGGCTTTCTCAGCCTTGAAGTATCCGCACCTGCTGTCTACAAAAACGCCATTTCCGAAGGCGTAGAATACTGCAAAGACCAGGACGAAAAGCATGAACTTTCTTTTTATTTCCTGAAACACAAGGCCTTGGTCATTGAATGGACGATGGCCCCCATCCCCAAAAAATAATGGTTCGACCGGCTCACCATATGTATTTATGAAACTCCAAGGCAAACGTATTTTGATGTTCGTTGACAATGTCTATGAAGATTTGGAGTTAATGTACCCTAAGTACCGTCTCATTGAAGAGGGCGCGTCGGTGATTATTGCCGGCCCGAAGTCCCGTGAGATTTATAAAGGGAAACATGGGTACCCCTGCAAGTCAGATGCCGCCATTGCTGAAGTTGTTGAAACAGATTATGATGGCCTGGTCATACCAGGCGGTTTTGCGCCCGATTCACTCAGGCGCGATGAAAAAGTCAAGGACCTTACACGTGCCTTTCATCAGTCTGGGAAATTAGTGGCCCATATTTGCCATGCCGGCTGGATACCTATTTCAGCTGGAATTGTTAAAGGATTTCGCTGCACTTCAACGCCAGGCATTAAGGATGATCTTATCAATGCAGGCGCTATCTGGAGTGACGCTCCAGTCGTCATTGACCGCAACCAGGTCTCCAGCCGCAGGCCCGATGATCTGCCGCAGTTTTGTACAGGAATCCTGCAAGTGTTAATCATACATTGATTTTTTGGTGAAGACCGCGGTCACATTAGAAAGTTAAGTTAGTATGGCTTGTTTTTATTATTTGTTTGGATCTATTTTTTTATTTATCGGTATTTTTAAATATATCGGTGGAGATTTAGGGCATTTTTGTTTGATTTTAGATTTTTTGTTATTCCTCATATGGATAGTTCTTATTGTTTATGGTCTTTTTAAATATAGAAAAATTCCCCTTTTAGTTGTTTTTTTAATACCCTTTATCGTAGGATTCCTTCATTATAACGAATATATTGATTTACCCATATTTTATAATATACAGTTACCTCATTATCAGCAAGTGGTGGATGATGTCTTTAAAAAAGAAAGAAGCACAGCACATGCTTTAAATAGTGACAATTCAAAAGGATCGATACTTACGGCTGATGTAAAAGAAAGCAAGCCTGATATTAAATGCCCCTTTGCTGACGGGGTGAAAGTTGTCCAAATTAAAGGTACTGACATAATTCTTATTTCATTTAATGTGGGTTCTACAGGCGGATTCGGTACCCACTGGGGTTATGTTTATTGTTCAGATGGAAAGAGAATCGACATTACCAATATTTCTAAATTCTTCCCAAGATATTATGGATTTAGTAAAATAAACGAGCACTGGTATTCCTGGTGCTTCTGATGATGTTTAATGATGTTTAATTGCTTGCACTTGACAAACGCCAGGTTTTTGGTATACTTTTAGCAGACGTACATTGAGAGTGCTAATTTAAAAAATATGACTGCTAAACATTCCGACATACAGATACGTAAAGACCGCATATTGACAATTGTGATTGGCCGGTATATTAAGACAGTTTTGCCGGTTGGTTCGCAATATATCACGGAAGAGCATAATCTTGATCTTTCGCCTGCAACGGTACGTAACATACTGGCGGACCTGGAAGAAGAGGGATATTTGACGCATCCGCATACATCTGCCGGACGCATGCCGACCCAGCAGGGATATCGTTATTATGTGGACCATCTGATGCATGAGATACAGCTCCTGGAAGAAGAAAAACGCAGGATTTCACAAGAATATAAGCGTCATGAACGTCAGCTCGAGGATTTGATGGAAAGGACCTCACAGATGATCTCTGACCTGACCCAATACACTAGCATTGTTTCTTTAGATGATGGGGATGGCCATAAGATCATATGTAAAGGGACCAGTTTTGTAGTGGGTTACCCTGATAGCTCAGATATTTTAAAAATCCAGGCAATTTTAAAGATCCTTGAGGAAAAAGAGCGGCTCATGGAAATCATCAACCGCAGCCTCGAGAAAAAGATCAAGATTTATATAGGCCATGAAATGGCCCTTAAGGACATGGAAAGCTGTTCCCTTGCTATTTCCCATTTTGAAAAAGATGGAGTAAAGGGGCGTATCGCGGTGTTAGGCCCCACGCGCATGCAGTATGATCGCGTGGTTTCGACCCTCGATTATATCTCACAGATATTAAGCCGTTAACAATTGTTTGAAATCCCAAACTTGCGATAAATCAAGATCATGGATGAATCGACCCTAAAACCTCAAGAAGAAACTTTGTCCCAGGAAACGCCGCCGGAAACTGTTGCTAAAGCGCCTGATGAAGCAGCGTTATATAAAGACAAATATGTGCGTCTTTTGGCGGAATTTGATAATATGCGCAAGCGCCATGAGCGCGAACGCAGCGACCTGATCAAATACGCGCATGAGGAGATCATTATTGAATCCTTGAAATTGTATGATGACCTGGAAAGGTCATTGCTGGCGTTCAAATCGAAAGAAGGGATGGACGCTAATTTAGTCAAGGGCCTTGAAATGGTCTATAATAACATGAAGGAATTGATGGGCAGGTATGAGGTCAAGCCTATTGAATCAAAAGGAAAGCCCTTTGACCCTAATGCGCAGGAAGTCCTGATGCAGCAGGAGACCACAGAATTTCCTGACGGGACAGTGATAGAAGAATTGGAAAAAGGTTATACGTTGGGCGGGCGCGTTGTACGCACGGCCAAGGTGAAGGTGGCAAAAAATATATAACGGGCCGACACGAGGTCGGCCCCTACGAATGTGCGAAGGGGCGGACTTTATGTCCGCCCGATAAAACGGGAGGATAATTATATGGCACGCGTCATTGGAATCGATTTAGGGACATCAAATTCAGCAGCAGCGGCAATGGAAGGCGGCCGTCCGGTGATTATCCCCTCAGCCGAAGGGGCAGGGGTGTCTTCGGGTAAAGCTTTCCCTTCGTTTGTGGCATTCACTAAAGACGGTCAGTTGATAGTCGGTGAACCTGCCCGCCGTCAAGCGCCGATCAATTCGGAGGGGACCATCTATGCCTCCAAGCGTAAGATGGGCACGGACTTTAAATTTAAGGTATTCGGCAAAGAGTACACCCCCCAACAGGTGGGTTCTTTCATCCTTCAGAAAATCAAATCCGACGCCGAGAAATTCCTGGGCGAGACGGTTGACAGCGCGGTCATCACTGTCCCTGCATATTTTAATGATAATCAACGCCAGGCCACCAAGGACGCTGGAGAGATCGCGGGGCTTAAAGTTTTACGCATCATCAATGAGCCGACCGCGGCTTGCCTGGCCTATGGTTTGGACAAGGCCGGCAAAGAGCAGAAGATCATGGTCTTTGACTTGGGCGGCGGAACGCTCGACGTGACCATTTTGGAAATGGGCTGGGATGCGGCTTCCAAGGCCGCGACCTTTGAAGTCCTGTCAACGTCCGGTGACAATCAATTAGGCGGAACGGACATGGACAATGCCCTTATTGATTATATCATCACAGAGTTTAAAAAAGAGTCTGGCATCGATTTGCGTAATGACAAAATGTCATTCCAGCGCCTGCGTGAGGCCGCGGAAAAAGCCAAGGTGGAACTTTCCAGCACGGTTGCGACCGAAGTGAATTTGCCGTATATCACCGCTGATGCCACAGGCCCCAAACATTTGACCATGAAAATTGAGCGGGCCAAACTTGAGAGCCTTATAGCTCCGCTGGTTGACCGCTGCCGCGGCCCGGTGCGCCAGGCCATCAAAGATGCGTCGTCAAAATTGGGTGAAGATGTCAAGATTGACCGCGTAGTTTTAGTCGGCGGCCCGACCCGCATGCCCATTGTCCAGCAATTCCTGGAAAAAGAAGTGGGCCAGAAAATAGAAGGCGGCATTGACCCCATGGAATGTGTCGCTTTAGGCGCTGCCGTGCAGGGTGCCATCATTACGGGAGACGCCAAAGAAGTTTTATTGCTCGACGTCACACCGCTTTCTTTAGGCATAGAGACCATGGGTTCGGTGTTCACCAAATTAATTGATCGCAATACCACGATCCCCACCAAGAAAAGCCAGGTATTTTCAACTGCTGAAGAGAACCAGACAGCGGTGACAATCCGGGTTTTGCAAGGGGAACGCCAGATGGCCAATGATAATACGGAATTGGGGCGGTTCGACCTGGTCGGCATCCCGCCGGCACCGCGCGGCATCCCGCAAATCGAAGTCACCTTTGACATCGATGCTAACGGCATCGTGCATGTCACGGCCAAGGACAAGGCCACGGGGAAAGAGCAGAAGATCCAGATCACGGCCAAGACCAAGTTATCGGAAGCTGAAATAGATAAAATGGTCAAGGAAGCGGAGAAATTTGCCGAAGAAGACAAGAAACGCCGGGATGAAGCAGAGCTTCTTAATAGTGCCAATACCCTGCTTTATTCAACGGAAAAATCGTTGAAAGATTATGGGGACAAGGTTTCCGCGACGGAAAAGGAAGCGGTGGAAAAAGAATTAACAAGTTTGAGAGATGCCATCAAGGACAAGGACCACGACAAGATCAAGACAGCCATGGAAAGCTTGCAAAAAGTCAGCCATAAGCTGGCAGAAGAAATGTACAAGGCCACTGCCGCCCAAGGTCAAGCTGGGGCAGGCCCTCAGGCTGAACAACCAGGTCCTGAGCAGGCGGGCGGGTCTGATGAGACAAAATCTGAAAAAGGCAAGGATGATGTGATCGACGCTGATTTTAAGGCATCAAGCGATAAATAATGCAGCGCGAGGCCGTGAGTACAGATATATTAGCTTCCACACGGAATATTTTCGCCGTTTGCTTCGGTTTACGACAATTTTGTTCTAAAGACTCTCTTTATTTGGAACAAAATTGTCGTAAATCCTCGCAAACTTTTGGCGAAAAATTCCTTATTGTGTGGAAGGTAATATATCTGTACTCACAGCCCACAATGTTTATACCATCTTAATCGTAGCGCAAGAAGGAGAAATTTGATGGAATTTTCTAGACCGTTTATTTCAGGCGATAAAGCTACAACATGAAAAAAGACTATTACGAAATTCTAGGGGTACCCAGGACAGCCGCATTGGCGGACATCAAGAAAGTGTACCGTTCCCTGGCGTTGAAGTTTCATCCAGACCGCGTTCCTGAAGCAGAAAAAAAGGCGGCCGAGGAAAAATTCAAGGAGATTTCCGAGGCCTATGGGGTGCTTTCTGACCCGCAGAAAAAACAAACGTATGATCAATACGGCCATCAGGGCATTGACCAGAACTATACATCGGAGGATATTTTCCGCGGCGCGGACTTTTCCAGTGTTTTTGGCGGCGAAACCGATCTGGGGGACATTTTAGGCCGTATGTTCGGCTCCCAGTTTGATGCCGGTGGAGGCGGCCAGGGCCGCGGCAGCAGGCGGTCACGCGGCCATGATATCCAATACGAAGTTGAATTGACGCTCGAGGAGGCTTATAGCGGCATCAAGAAGGAAATTAAATTTCCGCGCCATGAGCATTGCAAGAAATGTGACGGCACAGGTGCCAAATCAAGCTCGTCTTTAAAAACATGCACCACCTGCGGCGGCCAGGGGCAGGTGGTCATGGCCAACGGTTTTTTTCGCATGGCCCAGACATGCCCTAAATGCCATGGTTCAGGGAAGATCATCACCGAATTTTGCCCGGAATGCGCGGGCCGCGGTTTGACAAGGATCACCCGCACGGTGGAGATCAAGATCCCGCCGGGTGTTGATAATGACTCACAGCTGCGCGTGCGTGGTGAAGGGGAAGTCGGCAGCGGCGGCAATGGTGATTTATTCCTGTTTATTAAAGTCAAAGACCACCCGGTATTTGAAAGGCATGGGCAGGATCTGAAAATGGACTTGGCTGTTTCTTTTGCCAAGGCAGCTTTAGGGGGCGAAGAAAAAATCAAGACACTGAAGGAAGAAGTCATCATGAAAATCCCTGAAGGCACGCAAAGCGGCAAGGTCTTTCGTATGCGCGGCCAGGGGATGCCGGATGTCCATGGAGGGCATGATTATGGTGACCTATATGTACGAGTGATGCTCGCCGTGCCCAATAACTTAAGCAGCCGCCAGCGTGAATTGATGGAAGAGTTGAGCCGTGAATTAGGCGAAAGCAACGGCAAATCGTCGCTGAAGGATAAATTTAGAAAAGCATTTAAATGAAATTTTACCCCTTCTTTTTAACAAAGAGGGGACGAGGGGGAATTCAATAATGCCAACCTATGAATATGAATGCCAGGCCTGCGGCCATGCTTTTGATGAATTGCAGGCCATGTCAGATGCCAAATTGACCAAATGCCCGAAATGCCACAAGAACAAATTAGCCCGTCTAATTGGCAGCGGTTCAGGCATGATTTTTAAAGGCACTGGTTTTTACGAAACAGATTATAAAAAGAAAACCGCGCCCGCTGCTACTGACAAGGGTGCCAGTGACAAGAAAGATTCATCCAAACCAACCGGCAGCCCTGCCGCCCCCGCTGCCCCTTGCGGCGGCAGTTGCGCCTGTCATCCAAAATAAATTTGTACAATCAGTAAAATTATGTTATCTTTTCACCGTTCCCTAAGTTGAGAGAGCTTTTTTAATACCCGCCATATTACTGTTTATTTTAGCTTTCAACCCAAGGAGAACACATGTTTAAACGTATAATTGCTTCATTCGTATGTTTTACCTTTGCAGCTAGCACCTGTCCGTCTGTCTTCGCCCAAGGATTCAGCGTCAGTGACCTTCCGGTCCCAGGGACAATGGTTTCGGTCAGCCCCAGCTTTGAGCCGGCCTTGATCAAAGGCCTGACCGTGCACCAGGACAATCCTTTTTTATTTGATTTCATTGTGGACCCCGGGCAATCTAAAGTGTCCAAGGCCGTTTTAAAAGATGAGTCCGAGCGCATGATCAAGTATTTTTTTGCTGCTTTGACCATCCCGGACAAAGATGTTTGGGTCAATTTAAGTCCTTATGAAAAAGACCGCATGATCCCGGTGACCCTGGGGCAAACAGCTATGGGCCGCGATTTATTGGCCCAGGATTACATGCTCAAGCAATTGACCGCTTCCTTAATATACCCACAAAAGGATTTGGGTAAAGCATTTTGGGACAAGGTGTATTCCAGGGCCAAAGAAATGTACGGCACCACCCAAGTCCCTGTCAATACCTTTAACAAGGTATGGATCGTGCCGCAAAAAGTCGGCATCTATGAACACGGCCAAACCGCATTTATCGTCAGCGGTCATCTAAAGGTCATGCTGGAAGAAGATTATTTAGCCTTAGGAAAGAACCAAGCAGGTTGCCAAGCAAGTAAAGCTTTGAATGTGAAAGCACCCCAGGTAAACAACCTTACGCATAACGTAGCCTCCAATATCGTCCGCGCCATCATCCTTCCCGAAATCGAAAAAGAAATCAACGACGGCAAGAATTTCGCCACCCTGCGCCAGATTTTTTACGCCCAGGCGCTGGCGGTATGGTTCAAGCGCAATTTAAAACAAGCCTTGCTTAATCAAGTATACGCCGATAAGGGCACAGTCAAAGGCATAGACCAGAATGATCCCGCTACCAATGAGGCGATTTACCATCAGTATTTGAAAGCGTACAAGAAAGGCGTATTCAACTTTATCCATGAAGACATGGATCCTGTAACGCAGGAGACCTTGCCGCGCAAATATTTTTCCGGCGGGTATAATGAGGCAGATATGGCCCTTGTTACCGAGCCGATGCCACCAACGGAAATGGCTTTGATCCCAAGGGATGAAATCATGACTGTTGTTGCTGCTGATAAGGCGATGTTGAGAACAATTAGAAAGGGGATATTAATCCCTGGCCTTCTTGCATTGGGGGCGGCTATAACAGTCGGAAGCGGAGTTAAAATATATAATGATCATCAAAGGATGGCGACTGCAGCATATCAGCAACAGCAGATCAAAAATAATATCATACGTGCACTTCATCAATTAAAAGGTGTAACTGAGCCTTCGGATTATTTGCAAAGTAGTGCCCGTAGACAGATCCTTGCCCAAGGTCCAGCCGCAGTGGAGGTGTTAATGCCATTTGCACAAGACCCTACCCAGGAAACAAATGAACGTAAATGGGCGATAAATGCTTTGGGGTACGTTGCTGACCCTAAAGCCCCCAAGGTCCGAGGCTTTTTAAAAGCTGTGGAAAACAATACTATCCCAGGAGATTTTCAAGAATGGCATATAATTGAAGCAAATAATGCGTTGGCAGAATTAAATTGGCGAAAGGAAGGCCACAGCAATGACCCTGCGATCGATCGCGCTCAACAAGTAATGACCAATAGTGAGAAATTTCCTAATCTAGTATTGCGTTCGAGCATCCCTTCAGACCAAGCCATGAGCAGTCGTAGAGAATTTCTTCTGGCGGGTGGTTTTTTAGGGGTATTAGCCATTTTATTAACTCCTACGGGAATTTTATCATTGATCGAAGAACATAAAGTAAATAATTTACGCAACCGTGCCATTGGCCTTAGTAAAAAATTTTATCAGGACATCCCTTTTAAGCAAAATGACCCTGCTGCGGATTTTGATGCTTCAGGTGATTTAACGGTGAGGGATTTTAAGGGCCTGCTTGGAGGTACTGATCGGTTTAAATCGTATGTAATACAGGTGAATTCCTTGGAAGGATCAGAGGATGGGGATGTGATCCCCAATGGCCAGAAATTGCTGGTGCCGTTACGTCAAATGACTTATTTGAGATTATTTTTTAATCAGGAACCAATCAAGTATGTGAAAGAATTTGTTTTTGGGAATGGGAGTGACCCAAGGCCGATTTTAGTAAAATCAGAAGATGATGATGCATCGAGTGTTATTAAAAACACCCCTGAAGGGTATTTTTATATCACTGCCCTTTTAACACCTGAGGAATTCAATTTATTGATGCATAGATATGATGACCTCCCATACGGAGTTTTTTTTAGAAAGCATTTTTATGATTACTATTTCAAGAGGCTTAAGCAAATAGCTGGTGATCCGGCTCAAGTAGGCGGGGCGATAACGCCTGGTGGTATCGACTTAAGCCAGCAGGAGGCGGCGTTGCATGTCGAGAAAGATGCCAACGGCGGGGTGAAGGTCTCTGTGGACCGCGCCTTGGTCGCGCGCATTGAGCGTGAGGGCATGGATGAAGTTGACCCTGTGATCATTGATATGCGGCCCGCGGATGCGCGGTCAATATTAGGTCTGCCAACCAAGGAAACGCGGCCTTTTAGCTTTTCATAATGTCATTTTGTGCTATAATTATAGTTTCGTAGATTTTCAACAGAGATTTATCCTATTATCTAACAGCGATTAAAGGCCATTTTTCTACTTAGAACATAAGGAAGTGAGGTCATTGTTCATGTCAGCCCTTAAACCATTCGCGGCAGTTTTTTACAATAAGGAAAAGATTGAAAATCTGTCCAATGTTTTTTGCCCGCCGTATGATGTCATTTCCCCGGAACAACAAGAGGCTTATTATAAAATGGACCCTCACAATTTTATCCGCCTGGAATTGGCCAAAGAGACCGCTAAAGACAATGTTAAGGACAACAAATACACGCGGGCCCGTAAAACGTATGAGGACTGGTTTAAAAAAGGCATATTAAAGCAGGATGGTTCGCCCTGCATTTATTTTTATAAACAGGATTATAAATATCAGGGCCAAAGGTATACCCGCACTGGGTTTTTGGGATTGTTAAAGATCAATGAAGATTCCGGTGTCCGGATTTTACCCCATGAACATACCCATGCCGCGGCCAAAACTGACCGCCTGGCCCTTTGGGGCGCTTTAAAAAGTAATCTGAGCCCGATATTTGTCGGTTACGCGGACAAGGCAGGGAAAATAGAACGGGTCTTTTTCAAAGAACTGGCCAGCCAAAAGCCTTATCTGGAAGCAGTGGATCATGACAAGGTCAAGCATACGATCTGGCGGCTTGAAAATCCTGATAAAATACAGGAAATTGTTAATGTCATTGACGGACAGGACTTGTTTATTTGCGACGGGCACCACCGTTTTGAGGTGGCCAACCAACTCCGCCGGGAAGCTTTAAAGAAAGCCAAAAAGGCCACGGGTCAAGAGGGCTATAATTATGTAATGACCTATTTTACCAACATGGATTCCAAAGACCTGCAGATATTCCCGATCCACCGCATCGTCAGAAAATTCCCCATCAGCGTCAATTTACTGGAACAATATTTCCGGATCGATAAAATCAAGACGAAAGTTGACTGGCTCGTTTTGCTGGCCCGTGCGGGGCAGAACGAACATGCCTTTGGGTTATACAATAAACAGGGCATGTTTTTGCTGCGCTTAAAAAACAAAACGCTCATTGATAAAATGGTCAAGGAAGGCTCCAGGGACTACCGCGGCCTGGATGCCGCCATTTTGAAGTCTTTTATTTTAGATCAGGTGGGTGTGGCAAGCGAGGACATTGTGTATTCCAAAGACCCGGATGAAGTGCTGCAGGCGGTCAATGAGGGAAAAGCTGAAGCCGGGTTTATACTTAATCCCGTGCAAGTGGCCCAATTGCGTTCCATCGCCCTTAACGATGAGCGCATGCCTCCCAAGACCACGTATTTCTATCCCAAGGTATTATCGGGGTTGACGATTTATAAGATGGATTAATTTTGTGTGTCAAAAGGCCCAATTACTTCGATGTTGTAAACTTGTGTCATTGCGAGAAGCGAAGTGACGAAGCAATCTTTTAAGAGATTGCTTCACTCCCTTCGGTCGTTCGCAATGACA
>CAYZLU010000028.1:0-13086 GCA_964479285.1 uncultured Planctomycetales bacterium
CCCCAAATTTTCAGCGGATATGCCGTGCTGATGGGAGGCGGAGGCATCACTCCATAATCCAAATTCGGGTTCATGTCATGATAGACGTTGACGCACCAGGAACCGTTAAAAGCAAAGGCCGCGCGCTCAAGTGCGAAATCTTGCTCGGCATATTTATTGCCCTTGGTCACAATCCCATCGATGAGCACACCCTCATCGCGCAGTCGGGCAAACACGCTTAAAACCTTGATCCAATCTGGGTCTGTATACTTGACCTGGCCGCGGTAGGTCGCGAAAATCTTATCTTCACCCATGATGTTGAAAGCATAATTAGAGGCAAAGCAATCGGCCAACCACAATTCACCCCAGCCTGAAACAAAAGGAGTGATCCCCACACGTTTAAGCGCTTGGGCGTCCTTAATAAACTCTTCAAAGGTCACAGGAGGTGCCCCAATTCCAGCTTTGGCCAGGAGCTTCTTATTATAAAGCATTTGCATATTAGTCACATCAATGGGGGCACCATAAATACCTGGCTTCACCCCATAAATGTTTCCGACATCAAAACGCTTGTCTGCCAGGGCTTTATCAAAAAAACTATTTTTCCATTCTCCTCCATCAGCACCCATCGAATCGGTCAAGTCTGCAACCAAACCTGCTTTAATAAAATCCGCTACAATGGATTTTTTATCGAGAATGCCGTAAATATCCGGAAGAACATTGGCTTGTGCTGCGGCAATGATTTTCTGGGAATAAGAATCTGACGGGGCAAATAACTGGACGGTGACTTCGATCCCGGTTTTTTGTTGATATTCTTGGGCGAATTTTTGAAAAGTATCGTTACGATCAGTCATCCAATGCCATAAAAGAAGTTTATTGCTTGGCTTGGCAGGCTGGGAACATCCGGCAAGAAGGACTAAAATTAAACAGGAACATAACCTCATTAAATTACGCATTTAATCTCCATGGCTATTCTGTTTAGAAATCTGACACCATTTCTGTTATCCACATGCAATGAAGAATCAGTAATTACTGGCATATTGATAAACACATAAGAAAGAAATTTAACACAGACGGGGAGCTTGGTCAATTAAAAAAATAAAGCCTCCCCGCTTAAGGCAGGCTGCATGCTGGATTGGACTGACGAACGCCCTTTCAAGCCATTTAAGGAATAAAAGTAAAAATTTTCTAGATGTTTAGCGTGTCATTGCGAGCCCGAAGGGCGAAGCAATCTCTTAAAAGATTGCTTCGTCGCTCCGCTCCTCGCAATGACACGCTAAACATTTACAAAATTTTTTTAAACGAAATAATTATTTATCCTCCGTCCATGAAAACGCTTTCCAAATAAACAATAAATAAAAAAACCAACGATTCCACAACTGGCAAAACAGTTTTTTATGGTGTAAAGTTTAATTAATACGGTACGTCCCTATGGGTAGTGGCATAAACTTAAAGGAAAAGGCTTAAAACAAGTTACCTGCTTATGCGCACAAAACTCATCATTACATTATTCTTGATGTTCTTATGTCCCCTGCTCTCACATGCCGGCACACTCCCTGCTCCTGGCGGTCTTGTCATTTGGACAGGAGATTGGGGAGCAGCAAGCACTGCCCAGATCACATTGCAATGGAACAATGTGACAGGAGCGACATCCTACAATGTAGAAAAAGCAACTGCCCCTAATGGGCCTTATACCGTTATTTCCACTAATACTAATTCTTACATCGACAATAGTGTAAGCAATGGCATTACCTATTATTATATGGTTGCAATGGTCAATGCCAATGGGGTGGGGCCGTATTCAGCTCAAGTAAGCGCTACTCCTGAGCCTGCAGCTGTGTCATATGCCATCATAGCCACGGCTGGTAGTAACGGCAGTATCACTCCATCCAGTACCATGGTAGCCTCTGGCGGCAGCCAGAAATTCACTGTCACGCCTAATACGGGATACACCGCATTCGTAAGCATTGATGGCAGTTCCGCAATGCCGTTGACCAATACCAATATCGTCTATATTGGCAATGTAACAGCACCTCACACGATAACAGCAAATTTTGTACAGAATACCTATACAATCACTGCCACGGCAAGCAGCAATGGCACAATCACCCCAACCAGTGCCTCTGTACCCTATAACGGCAGCCAAAAATTCACCGTCACACCTAATACGGGATACACCGCCTACGTAAGCATTGATGGCAGTTCTGCAATGCCGTTGACCAATACCAATATCGTTGACGTAGGGAATGTAACAGCATCACATACCCTTACGGTGAATTTTACCCTGAACTCGTATACGATCACAGCCACCGCCGGAAATAATGGTGTCATCACTCCAGTCAGTGCGAATGTGCCCTACGGCGGCAACCAGAGTTTCACTGTTACGCCTAATCCGGGGTATACCGCACACCTAACTCTTGACGGCGTTGCCGTGAACTTGCCTTTTAACAGCAATACCTTCAGCATAACTAATGTCATTACCCCTCACACCATTGCGGTGACTTTTACACTGTCCTTACCTGCCCCTCCGGGTGGTCTTACAGCTTCCGTGATCAATGGTCAGGCGACACTTTCATGGAATACGTCCACAGGGGCCTTCTATTATAATGTAAAAAGATCTGCCTCCCTCACAGGTCCATTTACGACCCTTGTATCTTGGGTGGGCAATACCTATCCCGACTCTTCAGCGGCCAGTGGCACCACTTATTATTATGTTGTCTCCGCGGTCAATGCAAGCGGTGAGAGTCTAAACTCCGCGCCAGCGGCTGTTACAACACCTCAGCTGCCGCTCTCAATTCCCAGCGGTCTTGAAGCTTTCGCAGGCAATGGTTATGTTGTCATTTCCTGGAATCCGATTACCGCAGCCACCTCATATACTGTAAGCAGGTCAACTGTCTCCAGCGGTCCGTACACAAAACTCCCCAATCCTGTGACCAGTAATTATTATCAGGATAGTTCAGTCAGTAATGGCACCACCTACTATTACGTTGTTTCAGCGGCCAATGCAGTCAGCCAGAGTACGAATTCCGCACTGGTCAGCGCAACACCTGCTGCTCCGGGATATACATTAATAGTCAATGCGGCCAACGGGACAGTGACCCAGAATTCTGCCAAAGGCAGTTCTACTGCATCCAGCGTTACGTATAATGCCGGGACAGTGGTGAATTTGACGGCCTCTGCTGCCCAGGGATATCAATTCAGCTCTTGGAGTTCTCAGAGCGGTCATGTAACAGGGACTGCTAATCCTTTCCCGCTTACAATGAATACCAATGAAAATGTGACCGCGAATTTTACACCGGTAACGACACCCTGGACTGCCTTACCCAAAACACCATTTGGCTTTACTAATATTACACCATCTGCCATTGAAACCATGCTTTTACTTACAGATGGATCAGTCATTGGGCTGGGAGATGATTGGCAAACATGGTATCGCTTAACACCGGATAAAAACGGTAATTATACCACTGGAACCTGGAGCACGATTGCCAAAACGAACATTACACATGATGCTTTCGGTTCTGTGGTTCTAACTGACGGACGTGTAATGCTGGCAGGAGGTGAATGGGGTAATGGTGGTAATGTCATTGAAATCTATGATCCCAACACCAATGTATGGTCTAGGCTTCACAGTTGGGATACTGCTGCATGCCTTTCCGATGAAGGCCACAAAATTGCCGACTCTTCACTAAAAATCCTCGCCGACGGTCGCGCCCTTTTAGCAAGCACCTATTCCAAGGCCTCTTGCATTTACGACCCCCCAAGTGATACCTGGTCAATGACCCCTGATAAAATCGACTACAATTCCGAAGAAAGCCTTGCTCAATTACCGGATGGTAGCCTCATTACCATGTCATTTAACGGCTCTCCCCCCAATTTTGCGGAGCGTTATCTTCCCTGGAACAATACCTGGGTCAATCTTGGGAACTCTCCAGTTATTTTATCTGAAGACGAGGAATTCGGCCCTATTGTCCTGTTGTATGATGGACGGGCGATGTTCTTCGGTTCAAACGGTAACACAGCTTTTTATTTGCCTGCATCTTCTACATTTCAAGCGGGCCCTAGCGTTCCCAATTCTATGACACCGGGCGATGCGCCTGGTGTTGTCATGCCCAATGGGCATGTCCTTTTGCTGGCCGATAGCAGCTTGACAAAATCATTTACTCCTCCTTCCAGCTTGTTTGAATACGACCCAGTCTCCAATAGTTATACAAATGTTCCTTCACCTGATCCATCGGTAAATGCTGAATCAGCTGAGGGAGGTCACTTTTTGGTCATTCCCACTGGACAAATTTTATTTACTGATAGCAACGGATCTGTTTGGGCCTATACGCCTTCCGGTAAGCCCAATGCTGCATGGCAGCCAACTGTCACCTCTATCCATTCAAACGACGATGGAAGTTTTACCGTGACAGGGACCCAGTTAAACGGCTTGACCGAAGGGGCCTATTTTTGTGATGACGCGCAAATGTCCACTAATTATCCCCTCATTAAGCTTGTCGACAATAGTGGGAGAGTTTATTACGCGAAAACTTACGGCTTTAGCACTATGGGAGTAGCCACAGGACAAACTCCGGTCACCGCCAATTTTAGTGTCGCCGGAATCCCACCTGGCATTTATTCTTTATACGTGGTGACCAATGGCATTGCCTCAAAACCTGTTGCCTTCACTATTGCCACGAGTAATTATCCGCCTACCGTTGTAACTCCGGCAAGCGCCAACCCTAATCCAGTAACTGCTGCAAACACGACACAACTCAATGTGCTGGGCCAAGACTTCTCAGGAGAATCGACACTAGTATATGCCTGGTCAGTGACAAACAAACCAAACAACGTGCAAATGCCAACCTTCAGTACCAACGGAACCAATGGCGCAAAAAATACTGTCGTCACTTTTTATGCTCCTGGATCTTATGCTTTCCAGGTGACTATTACCAATTCCTCTGGTCTCACGACTAGCAGCGCTTCAAAAAACGTAACGGTCAATACTTCAATTGTGCGCAGTATAACAATAAGCCCAACCAGTGTGACTTTGGCCGATGGCAGAACCCAACAATTTTCCGCTGTTGCAACGGACCAGTTTGGCGCAACGCCTGTCCAACAACCAACGTTCAGTTGGTCAGTGGTCTCCCGAGCAGGTGGTGTATTGAGTAGTGGAACAATTAATGCCAACGGGCTATATACCGCGCCTGCATCAGGATTTGCTAATGATACGATATCCGTTTCTGATCCTGTATCCGGGATAGGTGCAACCACTACCGTGAACACAGGTCCCTTGCCAGCAACACCGGTCCTGACCGTAACCGCGCAACTATCTAATAACAATCAGGTGACAGTCACTTTGACTTGGACCGTCAGCTCAATGAATACATCAACTTTTGGCATTCAACGTTCAGATGGCATGTTTACCCCCGTTTCAGGTACTTTCCTGACTTTTACAGACTCTGCTGTTAAGCCGAAAACATCGTATTCTTATCAAGTCATTGCCTTAAATTCTTACGGTCATTCAAGCAGCAATATAGTGACAATCACGACGCCTTAAGACTTGAGTATTCTTTTGTAAATACACTTAGCCAAGAGTTACTTTGATGAGGGCGTCTTTGGTGAGGGATGTTCTTTGAATGCAGACTTTATCTTGATTTAAACGTTTAAAAGCTGGCGGTTTTCCGTCCATTAAAATTTCCTTGATCGCGTACTGTCCAGCATCTATTTGTTGAGGGTTGTGGTATTCAATTGTCAGACGCTTGCCAGCGAATTGGCAGGATACAGATGCAATGCCCTTTTTATTAAATTCTTCTTTGACAAGTTGAGGGGCCAGTATTAAATCTCCACGCACCCCTCTCACGCCAAAGACATGGATCAATTGGGTCAACACCAGCCAGCTTGCAGAACCGGTCAAATAATGGTACATGCCGCGCCCTTCAGAATCAAAATATTCCGGAATGCCTGGATAAATTTTACTACAATTCCCATCAATGGCCATGCGGTAAATGGATTGCAATACTTGAAAGCCGTCCCTTGCAAACCCCCGCTGGTAAAGCGCTGCGGCATACATCACATTCATATGGCTGAAAAAAGCGCCATTCTCTTTAGTGCCATACGCAAAGCCAAAGGCCCTGCCCAAATCCATATAATGAGGCACCCCAAAATCCGAGTTCAGGCGATACCCGCCCAATTCTTTGTCTTTTAAGAATTTATCAACACTCATTATGACCTTCCCGACCTCCCCATCGCTCGCCATTCCGCTCATGATGGAGAACACCTGGCCAGTCAAAGTCATACGCACGTTTTTGTCTACAAGACCTTCCACGCGCCGGGCTTGGTTATCATAATACCCATTAAACCACTCATAAATCTTGTCGCCTTCTTTTAACTGGATTTTTTCCTGGCGGCGGATATGCGCGAATATCCAATGGCCCTTGGTCCGCAAATCACGTACTAAATCCTTGATGAAGACCTCGACAGTCTCTCCGCTTAATGCCGGCTGCACATGGTGAAAATATTTGCCATAAAGATGGTTGTGCTTGGCATGATAATCATCGTAATTGACCTTTTCAGTGAGAGTGTCCAATAAAATCAGGAGTTCATTGGCCAACCGTATTTTTTTAATACCCTTAATTAAAGCCATGTCCTCAAGCAGGTCAGCAATCTTCAATAAATTCCCGCCATACAAAGAAGTGAATGCCACTGACTCGCCCCTGTCAGGGGCCATGTCCAGGCCGTCGTTCCAATCAGCACTTTCCAGGCGGATGATATTATGTTCCCCGACGTTAAAAAATTGGGTCAAATGTTGCACCAAAAGATGTTCAAGTACGCTGCCCTCGTACACATTCCCCTTTTTGTCCAGCAATTTATGCCCGTACTGGTTGACCCATCCAATATCTTTCTCATGCGTCCGGGACAATTGCGGGTCCCTGAAATAACTCTGCTTGTGCAACAGGATGTCAAAATCTCCGCTCTGTTCGATATAAAGCAACAGGGTCAACAAAGGCCATGCCCCATGGTCCATCCAAACACGGGTGATGGCATTGCGGTCCGCCACAAATTCACCGGGCCTGGAGCCAATGATGGTGGCATTACTACCGTCAATACGGATGCCGGCGCAATTGTTGATCAAATCCTGGCGTACCATGTTGGGCTCAATGAGGATCAGCGACAATAAATCCTGCCAAATGTCCCTCCAGCCGCGGCCTCCCTTGCCATAATCATGGTCCGGCAAAAAAGAGCAGCCGAAAATCCGGCGAAAGACCGGCTGCAGGGTGACCCATCGCATCCAGGAATTAAAATCCTTATCGCCCGTATTAAATACAATGGAAGAAATTTTATCAGACCAATATTTTTTGTTCGCCTCTAACGCTTCGTCAAATTTGTCTGGAGAATTAAAATGACTGAAAATTTCTTTTGTCTGGGCCTCATCAGTCCCTAGCCCCACGGCCATTATAAAAGATTGGCTTTGCCCAGGGGCGAGCGTAGTGTCTTTAAAACGTAATGCCCCTACCACTTCCTTGCCATTAAGGCTTTGGGCCTTAAGAACGGACGGTTTCAGGTTTTCAAAAACAGCCTGGGGCTGCACCACAGAGCCTCCATCACCATAAAAACTGTCCACCGTCGGAAAAGAACCAACAATGCCTCCTTGTCCTTCCTGGCATCCATACACAAAATAAACGGAATTACTTGTCTTATGACCTTCCTCATTAAAGGCCATTGTTGCCTGCATCAACACGCCCTCTGCCGCTTGCTTAGGCCTGTTTAAAAGGGCGGTCACATGTTCATGGTCATGTTTGTTGGCCAACGAACGGCCAAAGATTGCAATGGCAGCGGTAGGTGTGAATTTGACTGGTCCTTTTGAAATATTCTTGACCGTCACCTGCATCAATTCAACGTTTTCACCGCTAACTGGAACGAAGTTTATTGCGCCTATCTCCAATCCCGCTGCCTTATGGGTACGTTTGATCTTATGCCACAAAGGCCCGATTTCGACGGAGGATGGACCTGGCAAAGCCCCTTGGGCCGGGCTAAAAACGCCTTTACCTTCTATAAAAACAAAAAATTCGCGCGACGGAAAACGCAAGTCTTCTCGGGAAGCAGGTTTGGTCAAGTAATGGAGTTTATCAATTTTAATGTCCCCGCTCAAAAAGGGGGTGATCGCGGACTTAATGCCAAGGGCATCAGTACCGCATAAAGGCGCATAAATGGCCTTGATTGCCGCAGCCTGCGTTGAGGTAAAACTTACCCCATCGGTTAAAAATGTATAAAATGGGTCTGCGGGCATAAAACTTTCTTCAATATTATTACCTTCTCAAATGATTCAAAGTGAATGTATCTATTAAAAAAACGGCTGGGTGGTGTTTACAAATCAATACTTTCGGTGAGTTTAAAAAGACGTTGCATTTTGATGAAATTCACTTGGGAAAATTCAATTCCGATGTCCCACAAAGACAGGTTCAATAATTTTACCCAAACCACATGCCCATTTAAAACCAACGGCTCTTTACCATCAGGTAATTCAACTTCCAAAGCAAGTTGATCATCTAAAAAAAAACGTTCCTTCGTCAAAATACGTATGCCTTGGGCCGAAGCGTCACGTAAAAAAACTTCATTCCCGTAGTCTTCACGCGTGTCTTTGAATTTTACAGGAAAACGGGCTGAGAAACGCTCAAACAACCTTCTTTCATCTGTTGTCTCTAAAGCCGTCGGCATAATTGGCTTTCCCTAAATGATTTAAAATTTATTTTCCGTGTTCCTTGAAGCCAAATATTTTTCCAGCCGGCTGGATGAACCTGAAATAATTTCTGAAAAAACCATGCCAACACGGTACTGGTCAGAAACTTCGATCTTACGCACCCATTTTACAACTCCAATGACAATAACGGGCTCTGTATTTGGTTTAAGGACAATCTCAAGCGCTATTTTCTGGTTGATCCCAACATGTTGTGAAGAAATCAATCCTATCCCATGCCGGCTGATATCCAAAGTTTTTGTCTGGTCAAATTGGGAACCATCCTTACCTTCCACAGGTACTAAACAATTACGCCGTGATTCTGAACGTTTATTTAATGCAACACTCATATAGATCCCTTTTGGTGAAAGTCTGAGGTGGGTTGTGAAAACGCTTCCTCTATAAATAGTTTAAAACATATTTACTAAAAAGCAAATCAAAACGAATTATTTTTTAATATCATAAAATGCTCAATACAATGAGCTTGTAGAATAAGCCGATACCATCATTAAAAATATAATAATAAAACAAATCTAAGGACTCGTTTTAACATCCCTTAAATCAGCGTTCATTCTTATTGCAGCCCATTTAGGCCAATGCTATACTATCAACACTATGGCAAATAATACTTCCACTTCCAAAAAGGCCAAACAGCTTTCCTTAGAAGAGTACGCCAAAATCAAAGAAAAACTGGCTAAATCCAAACTCAAACTTACCTTCCCTTGGATCGTCAAGGTCTGTTTTATCATCCCTCTCGTTTATTGCATATTCCTTATTATCTATTACCTTGCCCAGTTGCGTTTTTTGGCAGAACACTAATGGTCCGAACGGGTCACCTATAAAATGGCCATCACAGACTTGATCACCATCTCCTTAAGTATTTTCTTCCTGATCAGAGGTGCTTCACGCGGATTCTTAAACTCCTTGTTGGGCCCTTTCTCTATGATAGCTGCCACTTTCTTGAGCATCATTTATTATCAAAGCACCAATAATCTGGTCATAAGCTTGGTCATCGGATTAATAGGACCTTTGATTTTGAATTTTTCTTTAAAATTTCTTCTTGGGACGTGGGCAGAGGCGACTGATGGGGACGTAAAACCAAATTTTCTTAGCCGCTTGGGAGGATCCATCCTAACCTTGATTTGGGGATGGGTATTTATTGTCTTTACTCTTATTCTTCTGGCTTTATTACCCCCTTTGGAAAAAACATTAGCAGCCGTACATGGCGATGTAACGCGATCAATTTCTTATTCTCTCGCCAGGCCCTTGGGGGACATATTTTTTGCAGGCCCAAGACAAAACGTCCCCGTAGCTACGAGTACCACTGCAACGAATGATGCAAAATCTTTGGCTGAGGACCCGCGTTTCCAGCGGGTCCTGCAGGACCCTGAGGTCCAAAAAGAAGTTAATGCGCATGATATTTTTAAACTGATGGGCAACCCTAAAATGATGGCCCTGACCCAGCAAATCATGAGTGACCCTGCAACGATGAAAAAAGTGCTTGCCATCTACAGCAACAATCAAAAAATACTAAATAAATAACTTTATTTGTTTATCTTGAACATTACGAAATGAAGCCGCAGACAAACGTATTCTCTCCACAGGCAATTGGGCGCGTTTATAACCCATGTCAAACATGTCCCTGATATGCTTGGCAAACAGCCCTTTGCCGCTCATTCGCGTCCCCCATCCTGAATCATAAAGCGCTCCGTCGCGCAATTCACGGATGCGATTAAGCACCTTGTCTTTACGCTCGGGGAAATATTCAAGGAGCCAGCACTCGAAGATGTCCTTGACCGCGTAAGGCAGGCGCAAAACGGTGTAACCAGCCCCCTTTGCACCGGCTTGGGCCGCAGCTTTGAGGATTGAAGGGATTTCATGGTCGGTCAGGCCCGGGACGATGGGCGCCACGTTGACTGTCACCGGGACGCCGGCCTTGGCCAATTCTTCGATGGCCTTAAGGCGATTGACGGGTGTTGACGCACGTGGTTCCATCATGCGGGCCAGGTGAGGGTCCAGGGTGGTGATCGAAACCATCACGCAAACGCCGTGATACTCTGCCATCGATTTGAAAATATCAATGTCCCGGGTGACTAATTTATTTTTCGTGATGATACCAACGGGATTTCGAAAATCCTGCAGCACTTGCAGGCATTGGCGGGTGACCTGGAATTTACGTTCAAAAGGCTGGTAGCAATCAGTGACCCCGCTCATGACAATGGCCTGCGGCTTCCATTTAAGATGAGCTAATTCTTTACGCAAAAGTAAAGCGGCTTCTGTTTTGACAAAAATAATAGATTCAAAATCCTTGCCTGAAGAAAGGCCCAAATATTCATGGGTGGGCCTGGCATAACAATAAACACAGCCATGCTCACAGCCGCGGTAAGGATTAAGGCTTGTTTCATACCCGATGTCCGGGCTGTCATTGTAGCTGATGATGGATTTGGAAGTGTCTTTAAAGAACTCTGTTTTGGGCGATGGGTATTCTTCATCGGAAATCTCTTCGTCACGCTCGAAAGAAATTTTCTCAAAACGGTTGGCAGGGTTGACCAAGGCCCCGCGGTTATGCAAATTTTTGTCCGGCATGTCCACACCTCTTCATTTACCTATGCAAAACGCGGAAAAGATGCGGTCTAGCAAATCACCATCGATATTGCGGCCGGTGATGGCATCAAGTTGATTGACTGCGGCCTTGATCTCTTCGGAAATAAATTCCAGGGAAATGTTTTCCCCCATCAGGCGGCTGGCGCAACGCAAATTCTCCCCTGCGGCCTCTAATGCCTTGATTTGGCGGAGATTACTAATAAGAATGCCCTGAGTGTCGATGTTCTTGGCTGCCTGGATCACGTCAACGACCTTTGCCTCCAGCTCCTGGATAGATTGTGCATCAAGCGTTGAAATTTTCATCACGTGCTCAGGACCAAAGATTTGGGTAGGGACTGCTAGGTCTATCTGCTGTTCCAAGTCCATTTTATTGACTACCACTAAAACCCGGGCAGCTTTTAATTGTTCTAAAAGCAGCATGTCCTTATCTTCCAAAGGACGGCCATGGTCTAAAACCAAAAGCACCAGATCAGCGCTTTTGATATAAAGATGACTGCGCCTGACCGCTTCCTCTTCAATCAAATCCCTGGGCTCCAAAATACCGGCAGTGTCAACCAGTGAAATAGGGATGCCCTTGATTTGCGCTGACTCTTCCAATACATCCCGGGTGGTACCGGCAATATCAGTGACAATGGCCCGTTGTTCTTTAAGCAAGGCATTAAGCAAGGAAGACTTGCCCACATTGGGCTTGCCGCAAATGACAATACGGATGCCCTCCTTTAAAATACGGCCGCTTTCGGAGGATTCCAAGAGTTTTGACACACTTTTTTCTTGGACACTGATACTCTCCAGCAACTGTTGACGGTTCTGGGCGTCAATGCCGTCCTCGGGAAAATTGATCAATGCTTCCACCATCGTGTAAATTTGTATCAATTCTTCCCTTATATGATTTAGCTTGGTGGACAATTCGCCTTTTAATTGATGCTGGCTCTGGCGCAAAAATGTCTCCGTTTTAGCTTGAATGACATCAATCACCGCCTCTGCCTGCGCCAAATCCATGCGGCCATTCAGGAAGGCCCGTTTCGTGAATTCCCCAGGGCTTGCCAAACGCGCCCCGGCGTTTAATACAGCCTGTAACACAGCTTGCAAAACAGTCATCCCGCCGTGGCAATTGATTTCCACAACATCTTGGGCGGTGTAACTCTTTGGCTCCCGCATCAATGTTACTAATACCTCATCTAGAATGTCTTCACCCTCTTGGATGCCGAAAGACTTTAGGGCCCATCCGTATAGTACCGTATGGCTTTTACACTGCCCTAATTTCTTCCCACTTTGAAGACGCAGGACCCTATCAGCAACGACAATCGCTTCTTTGCCACTGATACGGATGATACCAATCCCTCCCTGCCCTGCCGGGGTGGCAATGGCTGCGATCGTATCTTCCAGACCTTTGTACTGGTACATAATGCAACTCCAAATTCTAAACCTAAAGTTTATCCTTGCCGATGCTCTTTGATAGCCAAATATTCCCTCGCCTCTGCCACGATAAAGATAGAGCCTGTTACCAGGATCATATCCTGCTGGCCCGCTATCTGCAAAGCTTTTTCTAGGGCCTTGGGAAGGTTTTCTATGATTTCAAAAGGTCTGCCACAAAAATAATCCTCCGCTTCTGCTTCACTAAAAAAGTGTGCGCGGGGATGCCTGGCTTTGGTCAAAATGATGTGCGCGACGTTATTTTTTAAATGACCGCATATAGCAGCAATGTCCTTGTCTTCAGAAACCCCCAAAACAAGAATTATACGGCTGTTAGGATACTCCTCCTGCAAAGTTTGGGACAACGCTTGGGC
>CAYZLU010000029.1:0-12972 GCA_964479285.1 uncultured Planctomycetales bacterium
CACCATATCACCAAGGCCTATATCGAATTCTCCTGTCCCACTCCTGAGGAATTTTTGAGGGAAGATTCATAATTTAATTGGTGTATGTTTAGCGCCGTGTCATTGCGAGAAGCGAAGCGACGAAGCAATCTTTTAAAGATTCGGGCTCGCAATGACACTCAACGCGTACTTAAGCCCCCAGGTGGTTTTTTCCTATTTCTATAAGGTATACTTAATACAGTAATTCTTATAGGGAGATAAGGCGTGGGGATTTCGTTTTTTAAAAGAATTGTTATTTGTCTAACGCTTTCAATGTTCTTTTTGACAAGCGTTATGCCGTCTTATGCCCAGACTGTGCCAATGATTTTGGATTTACCCCAGCCCGGTAGCAAGGTAGAGCTTAGCCAGCCGTTTCAGTCGCCTGTCTTGAAGGCCCTGATCATCCATCCTGAAAACTCAATGCGCTTTGACTTTGTGATGGACAAGGGGAATTCCATTCTGCCCGCGGCCAATCAAAAAACAGAATTCACCCGGTTGATCAAATATTTTTTGGTGTCCCTGACCATGCCTGAGAAGGAGATGTGGGTCAACTTAAGTCCCTATGAAAAAGACCGCATGATACCAACGGTGTTTGGCCGTACAGAAATGGGACGGGACCTTTTGGCCCAGGACTATTTATTAAAACAAATCACCGCAACTCTCATGTCCCCGGATAAAGAACCTGGGAAGACTTTTTGGGCAAAACTCTACAAAGAATCCCGGGAGAAATTCGGGACCACAAACATCCCAGTAAATACATTCAACAAGGTCTGGATAGTCCCTGATGCAGCTGATATTTATGAGAGCGGAAACACAGCCTACATCTTAAGAAGCCATTTAAAGGTGATGCTAGAAGAGGATTATTTATCTTTATCGAAACACGTGTCAAAAGGCTCAACATTATCACAAACAAGTGTCATTGCGAGCCCGCAGGGCGAAGCAATCTCTAAAATAACAACCAAGAGTAATGAGATTGCCACGCGACCTACGGTCGCTCGCAATGACGTAAATGCCATCGGCTCCCAACTCATCCGTCAAACCATCCTCCCAACGCTCGAAAAAGAAGTCAACGAAGGCCAGAATTTCGCCCTGCTGCGTCAGATAGTCAATTCCATGGTCCTGGCCACTTGGTTTAAAGCAGCGCTAAGGACAAGTTTATTGGGAAAGATATATATGGACCGTGGCAAGGTGGTTGGACTTGGAATCCAGAAACATGGATCCCCGATTAAAACATTCGGGGATGACATTGACTCGATGGATGTCAATGTCATTTACCAACGGTACCTCAAGGCATTTAAGAAGGGCGTATTCAATTTTATCAAAGAAGATTACGACACCCTGACGGGCGGGACCATTCCACGGAAATATTTTTCAGGAGGTTTTGTGGCCCTTGCCGTTGAGAAACTCAACAGGATTAAGTTCGGAAGCAATATACGTTATGACAGGGCCATGCAGGCAGACACCGCACAATTGATCGACCGTGATGAGCTTGTTCGTGCAACAGTCGATTTTAAAGATCCTGCAATGATAGCATGGGCCGCAGCCCAACGGCACGAGAAAGCATTAGAATATGCCCAGCCTGGTTTCCAGGAGCACCATCCTTCTGCCGGACTGCCGGATATCGACTGGATGCAATTAAAAAGCTCATTACGGCATATCAGACAGAGAAAAAAGGCATTATCCCAGGCACTGCCTGCCCTTATCAAGAAATTGGATCATCCCCATAAACAGGTGAGTGAAGAAGCTTCCAATGCAATAAAGTTTTTTTTAACTTCTGAATTAGAGACGAGAGATGAAATGGATCAATATGATGCCAAGCTGCTTTCTCGGATAGAGTCTACTATGGAGATAAGAAAGATGCCCCTTGATAAGCTTCTCAATGAGCTGAGAAATTATAGAGTTGGTTTTGACGCAGACAGTGCCAGAGAATTAAAATTTCGTTTGAAATACGGTTTAGTTACGAAAAAAGTGATGAAGGAGAAAGCGCCCCTGGATGAATTTATTACAGTCCTAAATAGCCATTATAGAGATATACCATTTCGTGCGAGAAGAAATTGTATTATTAAACTAGAATTTTTGGCAGAGTTGGGAGTAATGACACGAGAAGATGTGAAAGGACGGATAAATTGGCATAACCTTATAAAAAGTATTGATTTTGATGTCGATGATATAAGAACCCTTATAGGGTCTGGTTTGGTAACCATAGAAGATATAAAGGACCTTCTATCTGTTGATGAAGTTAAAAAACTACTGAATGTGAGAGAGGGGATTTGGAGTGATGTTAGTAGCAATACACGTCTCGGTCGTGTCAAATCGATAGAATTCTTTACAGAATTTGGATTTGTCACGAAGGAACAAGTGGATGTCGAGCCATTACTTGGTGAGATAATAAAAGGGCTGGGCGTTTCTAATATTACAAATCGTGGCAATGATGCTGAAGCCTTAAAAATCCTCGCCAAATGGGGTATAGTCACTAAAAATGACCTGAAAGGACCATTACCCTTGGATGAGTTTATACAAGGGCTAGGTGACAGTGAATATCATGAGGCAATGAAGAACGCTCAGTATCTGAAGTTTCTTGCAGAGACGGGGTTCGTTACAAGGGAAGAGATGATAGGGAGAATACCTCTTGATACGCTTATAAGGGGACTAAGTGATTCTTATATTTATGCTTGGGTATATGCCGCTGAAGCCTTGAAATTTCTTGCAGAGGCAGGATTAATCACCAGAGAAGATGTCAAGGGGA
Organism: uncultured Planctomycetales bacterium; assembly: GCA_964479285.1. Classification (GTDB taxonomy): domain Bacteria; phylum Omnitrophota; class Gorgyraeia; order Zapsychrales; family Fredricksoniimonadaceae; genus JABDGZ01. The sequence goes on from CAYZLU010000029.1 coordinate 2,765, forward strand.
AGATACCTCTAGGCACATTTACAAAAAATTTGAATAACACCTCTAGTATTGTTCGTATAAATACTGCTAGATCACTGAAGTCCCTTATAGAGTGTGGGTTAGTAGAGTTAATTGATTTTACAGAACCGATACACATAGATGAATTGATAAAAGGATTGAATGGTCCTGATTCTCGGGACCGCCGCATTGACGCAGAGGCGTTGAGACTTCTGGCAGAGTCAGGGTTGGTCACTACAGAAAAGATAAGAAAAGATTTATCGTTGGTTGAAATGATAAAGGGACTATGTAATTTTGTCACGTCTGTGGGTAAAAATAATGCGGAAGCATTGAAAGACTTTGAAGAAGCTGGCATAGTCACTGAAGATGAAATAAATAATATCATTGTTGCATTTATAGATGGGATTGCTAATACCGATAATATTTTGGAAATACAAAATAATATCCGTGGTCTTGAATCTCTTCAAGAAGCCGGGTTTATGGCATACAGCCCCTATGACACAGGCTTGAGGGTTTTAGGTTCTATTTTAGACACCAACAGATGGGATGGACCAGGGATCACCTTGACCTTTGGCGGGAGTTTAGAAAATAGGAGAACTGAAGGATTTGCCCAAATGGTCCACGCTATCATAGAAGCGCCCTTTGATGCTGAAAATGAATTTTCCCTTACAGCCATGGTGCGAGTGCTCTCTGTCCAAGGGAATACTGATCAATTGAACAATATTCATTCGATATTTTTTAATGAGGACGGCAACAGCATTGTGAATGATCACGGAGAGCAGTTCGATCCAAAGAGCGCATTTTCAGAACAGTTTGAGGAGTATACGGACAAAGTGGATACGTTTCCTATTGATCAAGTAAAAGAGGAATTGATGTTTCTTTCATTCTTGAATAATTATGGAGTGAAGAAAAGTGTCAGCCAGCGGCTGTCTGCTGTTCGCAGCGCGATTGAGGGGACAAAATCTGACAAAGACCTCAGAAGGAAGGTATGCTGGTGGCTTCTGGCACAGGAAAATAGGTTGCCTGATAAGCCATTTTCACAGTTAATCCGTGAAGCCTTAATAGATGGATTGTTCGCCGGGAATAATTTGACAGAAGATGAGAAGGTCCGTGTGTTGAATTATGCTGTTTATGACTCAAATTCCATGATTAGGTCCAAAGCGCGTCAGGTTTTTTATGCCAAGGCTGGTGCTCCTATCGATGTGCATCTGATAAGGAAAATTTTTGATATGGAGCGGGCGCTGAAATATTTTAAAGTTTCTTTTCAAAAACGGCAAATAATGGTTGTTCAATTAAGCAATGTTATCGAAGATCAGCTTGAGTCCTTGGAAAGATTCAGGAAGGAAGTCACCCAGGATTGCAAAATAACAGCGCCTGCGGCCGCATTGGCAGGGCTGAATGAGTATTATGAATCCTTCCCAGAAGACAATTTGCCACAGGACGAGCAGATGCTCAAAGATTTAGAGTTGAGTTATGTCGAAGGGATGGAGTTTCTGCTCTATGAGGGGCATATGTCCCTGCTCCAAGCCATGAAAAAGGCAATCTTGCAGCGGCTGTCGAGTTATGCGACCCAGGCGGATGAAAATAAATTGAGGCAATGGTACGAAGGACTGCCAGGTGCTGTTACAAAACGGGCATTTATTAATGGATTGAAAACGAATAAAGGCCTTGATTTACATCAAGCCAAGGATTTCTTGATTTGGGCCCTTCTTGACTGGGGCAGGCAGGAAGAACGGATCGGGCAGACAGGAATGTTTTATATTTGCAGGGCGGTGATTGATCTTTTCGGCGAAGAATTGTTGGGTAATATCTATCGTTATGCGGTCACACTCAAGGGTCCCACGAGTGAAACAGAGAGAGGGATTATGAATTTTTATCCCGATCACTTCCACGAAGATCTTCAACAAAAGTTAGCTCCATTGACAGCTTCAGTGCCTGCCCGCATTACTTCGCAAGGAGCGGGGGTAAATCGTTTGCAAATCGGGCATTTGGTGGGAAAAGCCCAAGAAGCAGTAAGAAAGGTAGCAGTCCTTAAACCAGAAGGGGAAAGGTACACCCCGGCTAATTTCACAGGAATAATCTTTAGGATGGAGGATACAGAATATCGGATACACCTGCCTTATTGGGGGCCAACAGATGAAAAAATAAGGATAGGTAAGGAAGAAAAAATACTAGGTGAAATTGAATACAGTTTAACTCTTCATGAATTGCACCAGCAGTTAAAACTCAGTCAGGATCTGGGCAGGGAAAAGGCCACGCGTTTGCTGGTGGAATTAGATACCGCCATTTATCAGGGAATAGCTAATTCCAGCCAGCGAGATTTTTTTAGCCAGTTAATAAAAGATTTAAAGGAAGAAGCGAAATCTTATCCAGAATTGGCCCATAAAAAAGATGCTAAAGACCCAGCCCAAGTTTCTTTTGATTTGAAAAAAGGCGGTATTGACCTGGATTCAGCCCAATTAAGCATGACCATCAAACGTGACGGACGCGGTGTGCCTTTACCTGTTGATAAACAGGACATATCGAGTATCAATATTCCAGGTTTGGTGCCGTTTATTGTCTCTATTGTGCCGGTAAAGTTTTTTTCGTCTGGGATAGGCTCATTGAATTAGCGTAATGCCAAAGTTTCCACTGCGATTAAGTTCTTCGATTTCTTGAAAGAAGATTTGTAATTTTAATTAAATTTCATGTTATAATTTTAAAAAAAGAGGAGGAAATATGGAAGCCATTCGAGAAATAAGAAAAGTGAAAGACGGCCACATTACAGTTGATTTGCCTGCGCGATTTAGAAACATTGATGTTGAGATCATCGTTCTCCCTTTTAAAATAAAACAAACCAAAGCGAATAATAAGGATGAGGTATTGTTGACAAGCGAATCCGCATTGAAAAAAGACTGGAATTTGCCTGTGGAGGACAAGGCGTGGCAAAATTTATAAAAGGCGACATTGTTGTTGTCCCTTTTCCTTTCTCAGATTTGACAAATGCCAAACGCCGGCCAGCTTTTGTTTTAGCGGCATTATCAGGTGATGATATTATTCTTTGCCAGATCACCAGCCGGGAAGTGAAGGATGATTTGGTTATTAAACTAAAATCAGCAGATTTTGAATCCGGCAGTTTACCAGTGGAGAGTAATATAAGGCCCAATCGTTTATTCACTGCAGATAAACATATCATTCTATATAGAATTGGACATGTTTGTCAGGCAAAGATTAACGACGTCGTGGGTAGAACTATCGATATTATTCGAAATTGAGTGAATTAAGTCAAAATGGGTCTCAAAGTAGACCCTCACCGTTATCAGGTCTTCATCCCTAAAACACCTTTCATCGCCAACCATCATCATCCCATCATCATCCCGTTACCTGGTTTTCCTCTTACCTACAGGGTATACTTGATACAGTAGACATTAGAGGAAATATGACATGGGATCGTCGTCTTTCAAGAAAATGACTTCTTGTCTAACGCTTTCAATGTTCTTTTTGACAAGCGTTATGCCGTCTTATGCCCAGACTGTGCCAATGATTTTGGATTTACCCCAGCCCGGTAGCAAGGTAGAGCTTAGCCAGCCGTTTCAGTCGCCTGTCTTGAAGGCCCTGATCATCCATCCTGAAAACTCAATGCGCTTTGACTTTGTGATGGACAAGGGGAATTCCATTCTGCCCGCGGCCAATCAAAAAACAGAATTCACCCGGTTGATCAAATATTTTTTGGTGTCCCTGACCATGCCTGAGAAGGAGATGTGGGTCAACTTAAGTCCCTATGAAAAAGACCGCATGATACCAACGGTGTTTGGCCGTACAGAAATGGGACGGGACCTTTTGGCCCAGGACTATTTATTAAAACAAATCACCGCAACTCTCATGTCCCCGGATAAAGAACCTGGGAAGACTTTTTGGGCAAAACTCTACAAAGAATCCCGGGAGAAATTCGGGACCACAAACATCCCAGTAAATACATTCAACAAGGTCTGGATAGTCCCTGATGCAGCTGATATTTATGAGAGCGGAAACACAGCCTACATCTTAAGAAGCCATTTAAAGGTGATGCTAGAAGAGGATTATTTATCTTTATCGAAACACGTGTCAAAAGGCTCAACATTATCACAAACAAGTGTCATTGCGAGCCCGCAGGGCGAAGCAATCTCTAAAATAACAACCAAGAGTAATGAGATTGCCACGCGACCTACGGTCGCTCGCAATGACGTAAATGCCATCGGCTCCCAACTCATCCGTCAAACCATCCTCCCAACGCTCGAAAAAGAAGTCAACGAAGGCCAGAATTTCGCCCTGCTGCGTCAGATAGTCAATTCCATGGTCCTGGCCACTTGGTTTAAAGCAGCGCTAAGGACAAGTTTATTGGGAAAGATATATATGGACCGTGGCAAGGTGGTTGGACTTGGAATCCAGAAACATGGATCCCCGATTAAAACATTCGGGGATGACATTGACTCGATGGATGTCAATGTCATTTACCAACGGTACCTCAAGGCATTTAAGAAGGGCGTATTTAATTTTATCAAAGAAGATCATGACACCCTGACAGGTGAGACCATTCCACGGAAATATTTTTCAGGAGGTTTTGTGGCCCTGCAAAGGGTAAACAGGATCATACCTGGTAATCCAGATGATGACCAAGCCATGCAGGCTGATGCCAAAAGATTGACTGGCCATGATCGTGCCCTTATAGCTACGGTTGATTTGAGGGACCCTGCGATGAATGCAGAGAAATCAGAGAAAAACGGTACGGCACCAGAACAGGGGCATGCCCAAATTGATGCCCAAGAAACCAATCATCTAACCGAAGCAGCAGCCGGCTGGATGAGAATTAGACAGTCATTGGAAATATACAGATTATTACCCAAGACCCTCGATGAGATCGTACAAAGGCTAATTGATCCTGACGATACAAAGGTGCTTTTAAATGCGCAAGTGCTGGCAGATCTCACCCAAGCAGGAATATTTACAATAGAAGAAGTGAGGGCAAAAAATCTTCTTCCGTGGCTTACAAATAGGTTGTTTAGCAAACATACAATGGTGCTTTATCATCAAGCCCATCCATCGATCGCCAAAGCGCTAAAAATATTTGTAGAGGCAGGAATATACAAACCAGAGGAGGTGAGAGAGGTGATGCCTTTTTCATTCTTTATCAATCAATTGAATATTGTCAATACAGCTCTTAATGGCCCCCACAAGGAGACCGAGCTCACCTATTGGGTGGATTTAGCAAAGACAATCAAATATTTTGTAGAAGCCGGCATTTATAAAAAAGAAGAGGTGGAAGAGCAATTGCCTCTTTCCGAGATAATAAAAGGTCTAAATTCAGATAATCCTAATTATCGACGGAATGCTGCAGAAGCATTGAAATTCTTTGTCGAGGCGCAAGTATACACAAGGGAAAAGGTAAGAGAACAAATATCTATTTTTGACCTTACACTGCATTTCATTAGTTCTAAAACAGGCCGGGAGTACAGGCTTAACTGTGAAACTTTAAGTTTCCTAGTAGAAGGTAAAATAATTACCGCAGAAGAAATAAGAGAAGACCTCGGTAGCACTTATGGCCCATATTATTATTTTAAAAATGCGGTAAAGTATTTCATAGGAGGAACCAGATATAATAAAGTGTACGCTGATCAATGGGAAGAAAGTTGGATAAGAGGGCTAGAATCTCTTGTAAGTGTCGGTATATGTACAGATAATGAAGCGAAAGACCTTATCGGGTTTGTTATGCTGAATCACGTTGTTCCCCAGTCAGAACTTTATCATCTTTTTCTTAAATCCTGGGTAATTGCGAAAGATGATTTAGATGATATGATGGCTTGGCCGTATAAAAGAGTAAGGCCGGAGCCAGCACCAGTAGTCCCAAGGCAAGAGACAAATGAACAGGTCTCTGAGCTTGATCTTATAAAAGGATTGAGTGGCCCTGACAGCTTTGTGAGCTTGAAGCACGCCCAAAAGTTAAAATCCCTCCAGTCTTCCGGAAGCTTAATCTACAATGCCCATGATCCCGTCTTGCCGGTTTTAGCTTCCCTTTTAACTACGAACAATTGGGACAGGGAAGGGATAAATCGGGTTTTGGGAGACAGATTGGCTGAAAGTACGCTCGAGGATAAAGACAGCCAAATCATCGTTGATGGTCTCTCTCAGATCGCCCGCGGAATTAGTGAAGCGCCATTTAATTCTGAGAATGAATACATACTTAATGCCATTGTGCGGGTATTACGTGTCAAGGGCTACAGCCCAGAAGCGGCAAGATATCATGAAACATACTTAGATTATGTGAAATCCGGAAAGTTTGAGGCGTATCCCCAGGGAACTCATCCCTTACCGGGGATTACCAGCGATGATTTGAAAGATAATTTCGATTTTTTTCGAAGAAACCATAATCCCCATAAAAATGTCAAGAAGAATGTGCAGGAGTATGTTTTTGAACGTCTCAAGGCCGTTGAGAGTATTATTGCCGCGACAGTTGCCAACGATGATTTACGAAGAAAGGTATGCTGGCCTCTGCTTGCTGAGGAGAGCAGGCCGGAATTGGCAAGTCAGCCTTATGCGGCCCTTATTCGTCTGGCTCTTTTGCAGGGTATTTCTGAGTTGAATAAGAAGGAAGGTGATTTGACAGAGGATGATAAAATCCTTCTGTTAAATGTGGCTGTCAATGATACAAATCAATTGGTCAAGACCAAGGCGCGGAAAACTTTTTATGAAAGCATGGACCATATAGACGTATCTATTTTAAGGAGAAATTTTGATATTGAAAGGTCGCTTAAACATTTAATTGTAGCCTATAAAAAGTTAAACTCGGACGTTTTTTCCATAAGTGATTTACGCGAAGTACAGCTTCTGGAAAATTTCAGGAAGGACATGACCAGAGACATCCGGGGCTCAATGGTATCAGGGGACCAATGGGGTAAATTTGTTTATGGGAAAATACCTGGGGCCCTGGAAGCTGCGGAAGCCCTGGCAAAACTGAATGATTATGACCAATTCCTTGCCCAAGATGATCTGCCCGAGGATATGCAAGTGCTCAAAGACATAAGATTAAATAGAGGGACATCAGGGATAATTTCTTCAGGTTTTTACATCTACGATTGGTACGCAACGGACAAGAAGATGGCTTTACGCAGGCTGCCCACTTATGCGGCCCAGGCTGATGAAAATATTTTAAGAGCAGAATATGAAGAATTGACGGACGCTGGTAAAAGACTTGCATTTATCAATGGGCTACAAATCGATGGACTCCTGCAGGAATATAGTAATGATCAGGTCAAAGATTTTTTTACCTGGCTCATCCTTGACTGGAGCAGGCAGGAGGGAAAGTTATATCAGGGAGGTGATTCAACCTCGGGGATCTTTGCCGCCTGCGACAAGATGCTGGAGCTTTTTAAGGAAGAAAAAGAAGGGGAAGAATTATTGATGAATATTATGGCCTACATGAGCAAGGTCAATGATCTCGCATTTAAATGGGTTTTTAGATATTATATGGAACATGTGAAGGAAGACAGGCCATCTGATGATTCTAAGAAAAGGATGGAAGAGATTAATAAAGCTGTTAAGCAACAACGGCTGGAAATAGACCATAATAGAGAAAAGCAGGAGAGGTTTTTAGAGTCCTCGCAGGGTACATCCTTGGTAAGAGCTGAGGGAACGGGTGTAGTAGTTTCGCAGCGTAAACCTATTTCTTTGGTCCAACGGGTAGGAAAGGCAGGACAAAATCTTAAGGCAAAAATCTTCAGGCCGACTGAAGTGGATGAGTATATGCAGCCTGATTCGGGGCTAAATTTACTTGTTGAAAATAAATGGGTTTCTATAAATCTCTCCTATTGGGGGCCATGGACTAAGACAGGGGCAAAAGAGAGAACAAGCAAAGAGGGGCAAATGTACAGGCAAGAGGCGGAAAGGCTGGCATCGGCTGAATTGCGGCGACAGTTGGGCTTTAATACTGTTATCAGGCCTACACCACAAATTATGGGATTTTTTGACGCTTTAAAGGCAAGTTGTGAATTGCAAAAAATAGGAAGTAAGATGGATGCTGAACGTAAACTAAATTATATCATCGCTCTGGTAGAAAATTTAAGAAAAGAAGCTGAACGCTATGAAATCCCTCGAAATCTTTCGTTAGTCCGTGTAGAAGAATCTAAGACAGATCCAGCCTCCCTGTCCCAAAATTTGAAAAAAGGCGGGATTGACCTGGATTCAGCCCAATTAAGCATGACCATCAAACGGGACGGCCGTGGTGTTGCTTTGCCGGTCGATCAACAGGACATTGAACATATCAATATCCCAGGCCTGGTCCCCTTCATTGTCGCCATCACACCCATAAAGTCCCTACCATTAGGATCGCGTTGAACGTAGAGACACCATTTAGGCCTCTCAATAATTTGAATATTGACCTGAATTGCTCTTTGATATTTTGTCTTTGTTTCAAGGTGCCAATTTGGCACCTTGAAGAATTAGTCTCAGCCTTAGATAATTAGAACATAAAGTCTGCTGGAAAGCGCTCAATGTTCCTTCGAACCTGACGAGTTAGATATTTTGTTAACACGCCATAAAGCACTGCTAAATCTCTATCAAACATAACCTTACATCCACGAATTATATAAATTTTGTTTTGAATGATTTCAACAGGTACAAGAGCTTCTGGTTTTTTGACCAAAGGTTTTTTCTTTTTCATGGTATCCCCTGAAAATTAAAGAGTTTTTCAAAAAGATAATTTAGACAACACTGACAGGGGGTTTATTGCGATATATCCGATAGGGGGTATCGAATTTGAATAGCATTACTGTACCATTTAGATTTTGACAAGTCCAGAATTTATCATTTTAACCTTTACGGCTGTTTTTGTTCTTCTTATAATAGAGTGACAAAATATAAAAATAAGAATTTTAAGGATTCCATGTTTGATAAAGCTGGGAAAACGCTCACCATTTTTGTCGTATTGATCATTGTCTTGCTCCTATCATCGACGAGTATTGGTTTTTATTTGTATCATCTGGAAGAGCGTTTGCATAAAAATACCGAGACAGAGCTCGATAACAGCCGTGCCGATACGCTCAAGTTGCAGGGCCAATTAAAAGACATCCAGGCCCAGCTGGCCCTTGCCCAGGACAAAAATAAAGAAGCTGACCAGAAGATCAACAATTTGCTTGATGAGCAAGACCTGAATGAAGGCTTGCGCGCCGCATTGAAAAAAGAGAATGCCGACCTTAAAGAACGGATGACGGCCCTTGAGCAGGCCCGGCAAAAGATGAAAACTGACCTTGATGAGTCCATCGCCAAATCGACACAATACCAGGAATTATTAAAGACTTCAGATGAGAAAAGCAAAGAATTAGAGGCCCGTCTTGCCGCCTTGGCGGAAACGAACAAAGGTATGGAAGCCAAGATCGATGAATTAAAGGCGGACATGAAGCCTTATGATAAGCGCACCCCCGAAGAACAAATCGCCGGAGAACTTGTGCCGCCGGGACACACCGGTAAGGACAAGGTGGAATTGGATAAAATTGTGGTCGATCCGCAGAATGGCACCCGGGGGCATGTTTTAAGCATTGATACGGATGCCGAGTTTTTAGTTTTTAATTTAGGATTAAAGCAAGGGGTGAAACCCGATGACATGCTTTCTGTGTACAGGGGGGATGAATATTTAGGGGACATTAAGGCCACCCGTGTCCAGGATGAGATGTCAGCTGCCGATATTATCCCTCCGCTTTCCAGCAGGGAAATACGTAAAAACGATACCGTGGTATTAAAACCGTGATTTTAAATTGCCTACCAGTCAAACACCTGCAAGGCCGCATCCAGCTTCCAGCGTCCAAGTCTTATACCATACGCGCTTTTATCATTGCGGCCCGGGGAGGTTCTTCCCAAATCAAATATGCCTCAGAATGTGATGATGCAGTGGTTGCCTTGACAACAGCCGTGGATTTGGGGGCATCGGTATGCAGAAACAACAGCTCTTTTGCTATCAAGGCTGGGGTTTCAAAATTCAAATCAAAGGTATTTTCTGTCGGTGAATCAGGGACTACGCTAAGGTTTTTACTTCCTTTATTGGCCTTACACACGCAAAAAGCCAGGGTGGTGGGAAGAGGCACCTTGAAGGGGCGTCCTAACGCCCACTTGTGTAAAACGCTGCGTCAACAGGGTATGGATATTCACGGCTGGGGAAAAAAGGAATCTGTTCCTATTGTGTTTAACGGCGGTCCGCTTTTGGGGGG
>CAYZLU010000030.1:0-6578 GCA_964479285.1 uncultured Planctomycetales bacterium
CATCCATTATCGATGGGATCATTTTAAGCCGTGCCAGACTTTTGCGGTATCCCCATGCGGACATGCAGGCATTAAGAGAGGCCCTAAAAAATCTTCCGGCCACGCAACGCAAGTTGATTGTCACAGACACTGTCTTTAGCATGGATGGAGACAGGGCGCCGCTCAAGGAAATTGTTGATTTAGCTGGCAGTCATGGGGCCATGGTCATGGTGGATGAAGCTCATGCCGTTGGCGTATTGGGGGAACGTGGCAGCGGGTTAGTGGAAGAGCTGGGGCTTGAAAAGCAGGTGGACATTCAAATGGGGACTTTGTCCAAGGCCGCCGGATGTTTTGGGGCCTATGCCTGTGGAACAAAGATATTGAAGGATTATTTGGTCAATAAAAGCCGCAGTTTTATTTACTCAACGGCCATGCCGCCGTTGTTGGCCCAGGCGGCAAGGGCTGCTTTGCAAATTATCATGGAGAGCGGTCTATTGCGCCGGAATTTGCAAGAAAAAGCAGAATACCTGCGCGTTAAACTCCGGGAGATGGGTTTTTGTACCATGAATTCGAGTACTCCCATCATACCGATTCTACTTAAAGACCCATTGCAGGCAAAGGACATTTCCAGGCGCTTATTGGGCCAGGGTATTTTTGCACAAGCCATACGTCCTCCAACGGTACCGGTAGGAACGGCGAGGATCAGGCTCACAGTGACGGCTACGCATACACAAGAAGATTTAAATCAATTGTTAAACGCTTTTAAATCCTTATAGGCATGCCTAATTTTAAATCACATAGAGGTCTTAACTGGCATTATGAAGTTTCAGGTTCAGGGGATGCGGTCGTTATGGTCCATGGCTTGGGGGCTTCAGGCCATTTTTGGCAGGCCCAAAAAGATTTCTTAAATACGGATTTCCAGGTGGTGACGTTAGATTTACCTGGTCATGGCCAAAGCGCCTGGATGCCGTTGACCCTGACGGAGATGGCCAATGATATTCGCCAAATTTTGAGCACCCTCGGTCTCTCCCAATTTTCCCTGCTGGCATCGTCCATGGGAGGGTTGGTGGCTTTAGAGCTCTATCGCATGGCCCCTCAGGACATCATGCGCATGTCCATGGTAGGTTCCATCCCTAAGTTCTCGAGGGGGCCTAATTATCCTGCAGGTCTGGACATTGACAAGATCCGCACCCTCAGTCAACAATTCGACGGGGATTATGCCGCGATACTGGACATATTTTTCCGCTCATTATTTACCATGAAAGAACGTGCAAGTGAACGATTCAAATGGGTCAAACAAATGCGTCAAAGCGGGCCTCTGCCTCAGCGGGAAGCATTAAAATATTTTCTGGTTATTTTGGAAAAAGCAGACCTTCGGGACCGCATAGCATCGGTGATCTGTCCGCTGCAGTTTATTACCGGGACAGAAGACTACATTTGTCCTCGCGTGATCATGGATTGGCTGGCCCTTCATACCCATAACGCCAGGTTTGATTTTATCGACGGATGCGGGCACCTGCCTTTTTTGGTTGAAACTAAGGAATATAACCGCCTGTTAGAAGATTTTTTGCTTAACTAATGGTTTATCCCAACCGCCATTGGATGCGTTAATATGGAATTTATGCCGGTAGAAATGAACGATAAAATAAAACAAGGATTTAGCGCATCCGCCAAGAAGTATGACCTATTTTCAGGCTTGCACAGGGAAATAGCAGATAAGCTTTTGGACAAAATTAAAGAAGGGCCTAAGCCCTCAGCGCTCTTGGATGTAGGTTGCGGCACGGGTTATTTGACGATCAAGGCCAAGGAATATTTTTCCGGAAGTAAAATTATTGGTGTTGATTTTTCACAGGCGATGCTCAACGTGGCGAATTTAAAACATGATAGTATCGCCTGGGTATTGACGGATGCCCACCGTTTGCCATTTTCTGACGGATGTTTTAACATCGTGGTTTCAAATTTGGCCTATCAATGGGCCAATGATTTATCCCAAGTTTTTACCGAAGCAAGACGTGTGATGGCATCGAACGGGATTCTGGTGTGCACGCTCTTTGGTTATGATACCTGCCAGGAATTATTTCAATCGTTGGTTGAAGCTAAACCAGGGGCATTGCGATTTGTCCGGCTGCCTGATGAACTACAAATTCGTAAAGCGCTCGTTGCCAGCGGGTTTAAAAGCCCTAGAGTTGATGTTGAATGTATTAAACGTGAGTTCAAGGACATGCATGAATTGATGGCCTGGCTAAAATCTATCGGGGCCAATCATCTTTCGCGGCAGGGTTTTTTGGGGCCTGGGGCCATGTCTAGGGCCACGGACATTTATAGGGAAAGATTTTCTTATCTTCAGGGTGTGGGGGCCACATTTGAGGTCATTTGGGTTTATGCCAGAAAATAAGGTCATTTTTATAACAGGGACAGACACTGGGGTGGGTAAGACAGTCGTGACCTATTGTTTAAGCATTTTGCTCAAGGCCCAAGGTTTTGATGTCGGGGTGATGAAGCCTGTCCAGTGCGCTGGCTAGGATGCACAATTTTTAAAGAAAGCCCTGGGGCTTGAAGATGGATTAAAAGTGATCAACCCCTTTTACGCACCAGAGCCTTTATCACCTCATTTGGCCTTTCGCCGGGCGAAGATCAAATTTGACAAAAGGCGAGTGCAGTCTTGTTTGAAAAAATTGCGGGCGTATCATGATATCGTTGTAGTGGAAGGCGCCGGCGGTCTCATGGTGCCGTTAACAAACGGGTATTATAACGCTGATTTGATCGCTGATTTAAAGGCAGAAGTAGTTATTGTCTCCCGTCCGGGATTAGGCACGATCAACCATTCCTTGTTGACCATTAATGAGGTCCGAAGGCGGGGATTGAAGATACGGGGTCTCGTATTTTGCCAGACCAAGCCTGTTAGAAAAGGCCTGCCGGAGAGCACCAACCCCGGGGAAATAGAAAAACTATCCGGTGTGAAAGTACTGGGGACCGTACCTTATTTAAAACCATTAACCCAAAGCAACATTTTGCATCGATGCCGAATAATAGAAATTTAAAACAATGGGACAAAGAATTTATCTGGCATCCTTTTACCCAGATGAAGGATTGGGTCAAAGATGAGCCACTGATCATTGATTCTGCCGACGGCATTTATCTGAAAGACATTGATGGAAATGTCTATATGGACGGCGTTTCTTCCCTGTGGGTCAATGTCCATGGCCATCGACATCCTCATATCGATGCAGCGTTAACCCAGCAAATCAAGAAATTAAGCCATTCGACGCTTTTGGGCCTGTCTAATACACCGGCAATTGAGTTAGCCAAACGTTTGGTTGAAATTGCTCCACGCGGGTTGAAAAAAGTATTTTATTCAGACAACGGCTCAACGGCTGTTGAGATCGCCATTAAAATGGCGTACCAATATTGGCAAAATACCGGTCGTCCAAAGAAGACGGGCATCGTTCATTTAAACAGTTCTTATCATGGTGACACCTTGGGGGCAGTGAGTGTGGGTGGGATCGATTTATTTCATAAGGTGTATCACAAGCTGATATTTAAAACCATTGCACTTAAGGGACATGGCTGGGAAGCTGTCAAAAATTTAGAAAAATTACTTAAAGCCAGAAGCCAGAGTATAGCGGCCCTGGTTGTTGAGCCATTGGTACAAGGCGCTGCCGGCATGCTGGTTTGGCCTGACGGCGTACTTAAAAAAATGCGTGCTTTAACACAAAAATATAATGTCTTTTTTATTGTCGATGAAGTGGCGACAGGATTTGGACGTACGGGAAAAATGTTTGCCTGTGATCACGAAGCTGTGACCCCGGACTTCTTGTGCGTGGCCAAAGGCATTACCGGTGGATATTTACCCCTGGCCGCGACCCTGACCACTCAAAAGGTCTACGAAGGTTTTCTTTTTGATCACAAAGAGCAAAAAACTTTTTTCCATGGCCATACCTATACTGGCAATCCTCTGGCATGTGCCGCGGCCCTGGCCAATCTTGACATTTTCCAAAAAGAGCATACTTTAACCAAAATGGCCCCCAAGATAAAATTCTTGGCTAAAAAGCTTAAAATGTTTTATAATTTAAATTCTGTCGCCGAGATTCGCCAGAAAGGATTCATGGCAGGCATTGAGCTTAAAGGCCGCCTGGAAGACCGCGTGGGTGCTAAAGCCTGCCAGCTCGTACGCCAGTATGGAGTTATTTTAAGGCCTTTGGGGAATGTAATCGTCCTGATGCCGCCCTTGAGCATATCCGTCGAGGAATTGGATTTTCTGCTAATGGCAACTTATAGAGCTATTGAAGAAATTCAAAAAAGGTCTAAACCCTAGGTGCACTCTATATAACATGGAGGGTTGCTATGACAAGCATGTATTTCAATGGTATATTCGTTATTATCATCATAGTCACTGAAATTTACCAATTAAACATCGGGAGCAAGATTACAAACATCCATCAAGTGATGGGCTTAATGACACTATCTTCTATAATTTGCATCTGTTTGATTGCGATGATTGGAGCACTTATGAGGAATGTGATCGATTTGAAGAAACGTATCGAAGTCCTGGAAAATTGGAAACGAGTTAATGATATAACAAAGAAAATATGAAGACTAATAAAGATATCACAGTTTACGTCGCCATGAGCGGCGGGGTGGATTCCTCGGTCGTGGCGGGACTCATCAAGGAGGCCGGCTATAACACCATCGGGGTGACCATGTGTTTTAATATCACGCACAATGACGGTAAGGCTTCCTGCTGCGGCATTGACGGCATTGCTGATGCCAAGCGCGCGGCAGATATCCTAGAAATCCCGCATTATGTTTTTAATTTCGCCCACGATATTAACGCCTACATCATTGATAATTTTACTGATGAATATTTGAATGGCCGCACTCCTAATCCCTGTGTGCGCTGCAATCAGCACTTGAAGTTCGGCACGCTTTATCAAAAGATCAAGGCACTAGGGGCTGAATATTTGGCCACGGGCCATTACGGAAAGATAGAATTTAACGCAGCACACAACCGCCACGAATTAAAAAAAGCCATTGACCCCAAAAAAGACCAGTCTTATTTTTTATATAGCATGAAAAAAGAAACATTGCCGTCGGTGATGTTTCCTTTAGGCGGCATGACAAAGCCCGAGGTGCGCTCCCTTGCCCATCGATTCGCCCTTAACACCGCTGATAAACCTGAAAGCCAGGACATTTGTTTTGTTCCTGCCAGCGGTTATAAAAAATTTATTGAAAATAGGGTGGGGCCACAGGCCATGACCCCTGGACCATTTATAGATGAAAACGGGAATGTCATCGGCCAACATAAAGGCCTGGCGAATTACACCATCGGCCAGCGCGATAAATTAGGGCTGGCCCTGGGTTACCCGGTCTATGTTTATAAAATGGACCGCGCGGCCAATTCCGTCCATATCGGTAATCTTAGACGCCTATATTCAGGTGGTTTGAAGGCCGGCGCTATGAATTGGGTGAGCATGGAAATTCCTCAAGAAACCATAGAAGTCGCGGCCAGAATCCGCTATAATTCTCCTGAAGTCAAAGCTTATTTAACACCAGTGGATGAAGACTCTGTGTGTGTCGAGTTTTCAGAACCGCAAAAATCCGTCACACCCGGCCAATCAGTGGTCTTTTACGACGGGGATGTGGTCCTGGGAGGGGCTGTTATCGATGAAGCCATTCCCTGCCTGGATGAAGAAATAGTGTTGATTGATACAAAACAGGAGAAATAATATATGAAAATCTGTCTTGGCCTTCTGGCATTATTGATGATCGCGGCCCCGTTGTCTTTTGCCCAGTCAGTTAATCCCGCCCGCCTGTATGAACAGTCAAGAGGCACCCAATCTCCTGTTGAGGGAGTATGGCATGTGTACGATCGTCAAGGACGATTGCTTAGAGAAGAAAATTATCATAATTACAGGCTTGATGGAGAAATGAAGATTTTTTATTCTTCCGGCGCCCTTAAAGAATTATTGCATTATTCAGACGGCTTGCGTGAAGGCAATGACAAGTCTTATTATGAAAACGGTGGCCTGGAGTCCGAAGACACCTATGAGGACAATGATCTCGAAGGCCCGAGTGTGCATTATTACGATACCGGTGAAATCAAAAGCCACGAGCATTACAGTAGAGGCAAATTAGTCGGAGAAAAGACCATCCTTTACAAAGACGGGATTTTAAAACAGTCGATGTATTATCGGGATGGATTACTCGACGGTGCTGTTGCTACCTACGCGAAAGATGGCAAGGTCATTACAGATGAACATTATATACATGGGGAGCTGATCAGCCATAATGAATACGATGACAAGGCGACCTATGTAGCCAAGAACGATTCTGCCAGCAACGGTGCCGCACCTGTTCCCAATAATGCACCCGCCCCAGCAGACATGCCGACCAAATTATGAATATCCCCGAACAACGGTGAGTGTCGGGTATGACGACCTATTACTTTCTAGGCAGACCTGGGCTATGATTACGTTAAATACAGATTATCTTAAAGGGTTTGCATCGGCCCAAGAGATCAATAATGTCCTTCCTTCGGTGCGCCTTGCCCATGATAATTTGCATAATCACAAAGGTTCTGGCTCGGAATTTACAGGGTG
>CAYZLU010000030.1:6588-12908 GCA_964479285.1 uncultured Planctomycetales bacterium
TTCCGGACCAGTTGATCAAAGAAATTACCGCTTTGGCCGGCGAAGTGCATCGACATTCCGACTGTATAGTTTCCATCGGCATCGGCGGTTCGTATTTGGGGATCCGTGCCACCGTTGATTTTTTAGGAGGCGGCAAAATGCCTGTTTATTACGCTGGACACACTATCAGCAGTGATTATTTGCACCAGCTATTGACGGTGCTTAAAGACAAGCGCATCACCGTGGTTGTTATTTCCAAATCCGGGACCACGACAGAGCCAGCCATTGCCTTTAGGGTGTTCAAAAAACTTTTGGAAAGCAAGTACCAGGGGGAAGAATTAAGAAAACGGATCATCTGTGTCACCGACGAAAAAAAAGGGGCGTTGCGCAAGATTGCCGACAGGGAAGGCTATCGCTCCTTTGTCATCCCTGATGATGTAGGCGGACGTTTTTCAATTTTGACACCGGTGGGACTCGTTCCCTTGGCCCTGGCAGGGGTAGACATCCAAAGTTTGGTGGACGGGGCCAGGAAGGCCCAAGCTGAATACGCCGTATGCGACCTGGATAAAAACACCTGTTATCGTTATGCGGCAATACGCAATGTCCTTTACGCCAAGGGCAAAAAGATTGAAGTATTGTCCTCTTTTTATCCTAATGTTTTTTATGTGGCTGAATGGTTCAAACAGCTTTTTGGTGAAAGCGAAGGCAAGCAGGGCAAGGGCATTTTCCCGGCGTCCTTGATCATGTCGACGGACCTGCACTCCATGGGCCAATGGATGCAGGAAGCCGAACGCACGGTATTTGAGACCTTTGTACAGATTAACAAGCCCCACCATGACGTGATCATCCCCGCAGACACCGAAGACCTGGATGGTTTTAATTATGTCGCCGGAAAGGGTTTTGATTTTGTGAATAAAAAAGCGTATGAGGGCACATCGGCGGCGCATTTTGAAGGGGGGGTGCCGAACATGACCATCACCTTATGCAAAGCTGATACCATGCACCTGGGGCATCTGTATTATTTCTTTGAGAAAGCCTGCGGGATTTCCGGATATATTTTAGGTGTGAACCCTTTTGACCAGCCTGGGGTGGAAGCTTATAAAAAGAAAATGTTCGCACTGCTTGGTAAGGACAAAAAGTAGTGGATACCAGGGCTTAAGGGCCCATCAATGCAAAACCCACGGTGGTTGACGCCGTAGGTTTTGTAAGGGGATAGGCCTTAGTATTGCTTTCGCTATCCTTGCGACCCTCCTTAACTACACTTTAACTATACTACTAATTCTTTTAAAAATCAACTTTTAGAAGTTGGCATAGGTGTATATGCCGCAATGATTTATGGCCAAAGAAAAAAATCCTTTTGAAATTGTTCTTGTCGCACGGGGTTTGTGTAAAACCTATCCTGATAGCCGAAGTAAAGAGGGCATTAAAGCGCTGGACCATTTAGACCTGGACGTGCGTGAAGGGGAGATATTGGGTATCCTGGGTCCCAATGGCGCGGGGAAGACTACGTGTTTAAATACCCTGGCGACCTTGCTATTACCAGATGCGGGCGAGATCGAGATTTTCGGACTCAAGTCAATACCGAGGAATTTTAATACCGTCCGCTCCTGGATTAACATGTCGTCCGGGTATCCTAATTATGCCTTTAGCCTCACCATCGAAGAGAACCTTAAGTTTTACGGGCACCTATATGGATTGCAGGGGGCTGCTTTACAGCACAAGGTAGATGAAGTCATGGCCCTTTTCAATTTACAGCCCTATGCTCATCGCCGCTTCGATGAATTATCTTCGGGGACCAAGCAGCGCTTGTCCTTGGCCAAATCACTTTTAAATGATCCCAAGATTTTATTTTTAGATGAGCCTACCATCGGCCTTGACCCGGACGTGTCTTTAAAAACCCGTGAAATAGTGCTGGATATTTTGCGTAAACGCCGCATGACGGTGCTTTTGACCAGCCATAACATGGATGAAGTCGAAAGCATGTGTGAAAGGGTCGCGTTTATCCAAAGGGGACGCATTATCAAATTGGCCGCGGTGGATGAACTCAAACGCCTGCACCATACGGATGATCTGGAGAAAATATTTATCCAACTAGCCCATCAAAATTATTCGTCATTCCCGAATGTTTTAATCGGGAATCCAGAAACGGCCAAGAAAGAACATCTTAAAATTTTGCCCATACCCCCAACCGGCGGTTGGCAGGCCTGGTTTAACCGGGCCTATGCTTTTACCATGCGCAGCGCCATTTTTGCCGTGCGTAATCTATTTGTGATGACCGACCTGTTTTTTTGGCCGATGATCTCGTTGATCTCGATCGGGCTCATGGCCAAATTTGTCCAATTGGGCCCAGCAACGCTGGGCTTTGTGATGACCGGGACCCTGGCTGCGGGTATTTTGCAGATCACCCAGCTGGATGTCGGGTATACCGTGCTTTATGAATTATGGTCCAAAAGTTTAAAGCACACCTTATTAACGCCCGTCGGTATCTCTGAAGGGGTGGCAGGGACCTTGGTGGTCGGCATGGTCAGGGGGTTTATCGCTTTTGTTCTTTTAAGTAGTGCTGCGACATGGGGTTTTGGTTTTCATTTGCCAGGTTTTGTTGTCACGGCATTGTTTTTATCAGGGCTTTTTGCCTGTGCTTTTATTTTGGGGATATTGGTCAATATCCTTATTTTATCCTTCGGCCAAAAAGTAGAGATCACAGCCTGGATGTTCGCCCAATTATTCATGATCCTTTGCGGCATTTATTACCCGGTGGATATTTTGCCCAAATTTCTACAATACCTGGCTTTAATGGTACCGATCACGCACTTTCTGGAATTCTTCCGCCAGTCCTACGGCTTTAAGGCCCATACGCCATATCCGCTGCTCTCGGGTTTTATCCTGACTGTTCTTTATATTGTCCTATCTTTACGTCTCCTGGACCATGCCTACACCCGCGCACGGAAAAAGGGCATTATCATCAGATTATCGGAATAAATCGCAAAATGTACCTATTGACGGGTAAGCATTTGATCCGGTATACTTAAGCATGGACATCAAGGCAAGGATCAAGGTATTACCGACGAGCAGTGGGGTTTATTTATATAAGGACGCCACGGGTTCTGTTATTTATGTCGGCAAGGCGGTCAATATCCGCAAGCGGGTGGAGTCTTATTTTCGCGCTAATACCAAAAGTCTTAAGACCGATATCCTGGTCGGCCATATTGCAGATATCGACATCATTCAAACTGCTTCTGAAGCTGAAGCCCTTATATTAGAAGCCAGCCTTATCAAGCAGCACCAGCCAAAATATAATGTTGAACTCAAAGACGGTAAGACATATCCTTTTATCCAAATTACTAAGGAAGAATACCCCCTGATTTCAGTGATCAGGTTTAATGCGCGTGACACTAAGGACATCAACGCGGAGCTGTACGGGCCTTATGTCAACCCGACGCTCATCCGTGAGGCTTTGCAGATCATCCGCAAGATTTTTCCTTTCCGCACCTGCGAACCGTTCACAAATAAATTATGTCTCTATTATGACTTGGGCCTGTGCCAGGGGCCATGTGAAGGCAAGATCAGCAAAGGGGATTATTACCGGAATATTAGGAGCATAAAATTCATTTTAGACGGTAAAAAAGACGACCTGTACCGTAATCTGCGGTTGGAAATGGAAGAACTGTCACGCCGCGAAGACTTCGAAGGGGCGGCGCGCCTGCGTGACCAGATAAGGGCCATTGGCGCGTTGTATTCAGGGACAGGGGACATTAATTATTCTAAAGAAGCTGAGCAGTTACAAAGGGCCCTGGATCTTCAGCGGGCGCCTGTACGCATTGAATGTTTTGATATTTCTAATACCATGGGAAATCAGTCAGTGGGTTCCATGGTGTCTTTTTTAAATGGCAAACCAGACAAAAATAATTACCGCAGGTTCCGTATCAAGACAGTACAGGGCATTGATGATTTTCAAATGATCGCCGAAATTGTGCGCCGTCGATACACCCGGCTCCAAAAAGAAGGCCTAAGTTTTCCGGATTTGATCGTTATTGATGGCGGGAAGGGCCAATTGGGGGCCGCGGTGAAGGAATTAAAAAAATTAAATTTGTCCCTCGCCATCATTTCCCTCGCCAAGCGGGAAGAAGAAATTTTTGTGCCGAGCAAACGCAATTCTCTTAAATTATCCCACGACTCCCTGGGCCTCAAACTCCTCATGCGTGTACGCGACGAAGCCCACCGTTTTGGTTTGAAATACCACACCCTTTTACGTGCTAAAAATTTCTTAGGTAAAACTTA
Source organism: uncultured Planctomycetales bacterium (assembly GCA_964479285.1). GTDB lineage: Bacteria > Omnitrophota > Gorgyraeia > Zapsychrales > Fredricksoniimonadaceae > JABDGZ01. Next base: position 10,846 of record CAYZLU010000030.1, read on the forward strand.
GACCGTTTCTAGGTATCACAATATGTCACAATATGTGCCAATATTTTTTGGTAGAAGTGTCCCCGCCCCAGGGTTAAAACTGCCTTTAAAAAACACCTCGACAAGCCCTGTTTTTGAGATTATCATGTACGAGTTTTTATATGGTCACACTTAAGAAATGTCTTGAAAAAGTCCCTACTCATTAGTTTTGTGGAAGGAAGAAAATATTAATGGAAATTGGTATTGTAGGCCTCCCGAACGTTGGTAAATCCTCGTTATTTAATGCCCTGACGGGTGCTGCGGCGGCAGCGGAAAACTTTCCTTTTACGACCATTGAGCCTAATATAGGGGTGGTACCCCTGCCTGATGAACGCCTGAATTTCTTGGCCCAGGAGTGGAATTCTGCCAAGGTCACACCATCAGGAATCCGTTTTGTGGACATCGCCGGTATCGTTGAGGGGGCGTCCCAAGGGGAGGGGTTGGGCAATAAATTTTTGGCCCATATCCGTTCGGTGGATGCCATTGCCCATGTGGTGCGTTGTTTTAAGGATGAAAATGTCGTCAATGTGATGACAGAGCTAAACCCCCAGTCTGCCGCAGACATCATCACCACTGAACTTTTATTGGCAGACATCCAGCAATGCCAAACGGCTTTGGACCGTTGGTCCAAAAAAGCCAAGTCCGGGGACAAAGATTCCATTTCCAAGTGCAATGCCTTGAATGATTGTGTCAAAGCGTTTAATGAAGGGATCCCTGCCCGCCGGTTGAAAGATATACCAACGGAAATCTTCAATGAATTCCAATTTTTAACAGCCAAACCTTTAATGTATGTGGCGAATACTGACGAGGGGACGCCTGATGAAGCCCTGCTTAAGCCCCTGCATGAGCGTGCCCAATCTGAGGGTGCGGCATTGGTCGCCTTATGTACCAAACTAGAAGCTGAGATCGTGCAATTGCCTGCTGAGGAGCGTGACGCTTATTATGAGTCCGCAGGCATTACTTCACCGGGTTTGGCGCGCCTGGCCCAGGCAGGCAAAGAGTTGCTGGGGCTGATCTGTTTTTTTACGGCAGGCCCGCAGGAAACGCGCGCCTGGCTTATACCTAAAGGAACGACCGCTCTCAAGGCCGCCGGAAAGATCCATACGGACATTGAACGCGGGTTTATCCGTGCGGAAATCTATAAATTTGATGACTTAAAAAGGCTCGGTACTTATAAGGCGGTGCAGGAGAAAAACCTGGTCACACTCGAAGGGAAAGAGTATATTATGCAAGATGGAGACGCCGCGTATTTCCGGTTTAGCGTATAATGAAAGAACAATTGATTAAAGAATTCGATGAACTTGCCCAAAGGCTGGCCGGCCTAAGGGGGTATCTTTGACTTGCCTTCTAAAGAGAAAGCAATAGAAGAGATACAGGCACGGATGTCCCAAGAAGGGTTTTGGGAGCATCAGGAACAAGCCAACAAGGTCATGCAGGAGCTCAAGGGTTTAAAAAATATCGTCGAGCCTTTTGCAGAATGTTTTAGGCGCGTGAATGACGCCAAGGAATTCTTAGGCCTGGCTGAAGATGACGAAGATTTGCTTAAGCAGTTGTCCGATGAATCTGCCATTTTGAATGCCCGAATTGATGAACTGGAATTGCAGGCGCATTTAAGCGGGCCATTTGATTCTGCCAATGCGCTTTTAAGCATCAATGCCGGTGCCGGCGGGACAGAGTCCTGTGATTGGGCATCCATGCTCATGCGCATGTACGTACGCCACGCAGATTTAAAGAAATATAACTGTGAGACCATTGATATTTTACACGGTGACGAAGCGGGCATTAAGAATGTGACCCTGCGCATCGAAGGGGACAAGGCCTACGGGTTTTTAAAGTCTGAAAAAGGCGTGCACCGGCTGGTGCGTATTTCCCCTTTTGACTCCAATAAGCGCCGGCACACGTCTTTTGCTTCTGTCGAGGTGATCCCTGAGGTGGAAGATGACACAGATGTGGAGATAAACCCCGCAGAGCTGCGCATCGATGTTTACCGTGCTTCAGGCCCCGGAGGCCAGGGGGTCAACACCACTGATTCAGCCGTGCGCATC
>CAYZLU010000031.1:0-12809 GCA_964479285.1 uncultured Planctomycetales bacterium
AGCTCAGGTGTCAACGACAAATCGCAATTTACCTGATGTTTCTTTGACAGCAGATGCGTCAACATCCTATTCTTTTTATATCGGCGGTGCATGGACAGCTGCTTATGGTTCCAGTCTGTCCGCGCCTATTTGGGCCTCTTTTATGGCCCTTGTCAATCAGGGGCTTGGGGCCAAGGGGCCTCTAGGTTTTGCCAATCCGGTCCTTTATCAGCTAGCCCAAAGCAACAGTTACGGTAATGATTTTCACGATGTCACCACCGGGAATAATGGATATAATGAAGGTCCTGGTTATAACGCGGAAAAAGGTTTTGATGATGCCACAGGTCTTGGTTCTTTTAATGGCTTTAATTTATACAATGACCTGACCAATATTCCTTCAACATCTGGCCCTTCACTACCCACTACCCCAACAGGTTTAACGGCGGTGGCTCTTGGAAATAACCAGGTGACATTGTCGTGGCATTATAGTCCAGGTGTAGGTTCTTATAATATCAAAAGGTCTACGGATGGAAAGACATATACCACCCTCGCGACCTATATTGTTACTACCAGCTATATTGATCCCAATGCTGTTAACGGCAGTACTTATTATTATGAAATTTCAGCAGTAAATTCAGCTGGGGAAGGACCAAATTCTGTGCCGATCGTTGTAAAGCCGGTGCTTGAACCACCCATGGGGTTTACCGGCACTCCAGACGACCGTTTGGGTCCCGGGGTTGATTTATATTGGAACAAAAACACAACAGCGACATCTTATAATGTCAAGAAATCCGCGGTCAAAGGTGGGCCATATCAAACAATATTCAGCACTACAAACAATATTACCCAGTTTTATATAGATAGTTCAGCCGCCGGCGGCAGTGCCAATTACTATGTGATTACATCGGTAGCTTTGGGGATGGAATCTCCCGATTCTCCCGAGGTCGCTGTAATCGTACCTCCTGCAGCACCGTTGGGTTTAACAGCATCAGCTTTAGACGATACCCATGTGAAATTGACCTGGACAGCAAGTCTGGGGGCTATATCATATAATGTCTATAGAGGAGGCTCTTTATTGGTTACGACTGCCAATACTTCTTTTACTGACAGTTCGGTTAACAAGGGAACTATTTATTATTATCGGGTTTCAGGTGTAAATTCAGGGGGTGCAACAGGCCCAGCATCCAATGAAGTCACCGTTTCTCCAGGTTACACGTCACCACCCCCAACTCCTCAGGGTTTAACTGCCATAGCAGGCATTGGCCAGGTGCAATTGTCCTGGACAACGAGTCCAGGAGCCACTATGTATTTCATAAAAAGAGGGAATACCCCTGGCGGTCCGTATGCATCAATCACCGCTACACAATTTACCAGTATTATCGATGGTCCATTGAAGGATGGTACTTATTACTATGTCGTTTCAGCCTATAACCCTGCTGGTGAAAGCCTGAATTCTAATGAAGCTAGCGTATCGCTAATGCCGCCTCCTAGTGTGACTGCCCCAACAAATCTTACTGGGGCAGTATCGTCTCTTGGCGGTGGGTTGGGTATTTCTTTGCAATGGACACCCTCAAGCACCTCCAATGTGCAATATAACATTTACCGTTCGATAGGCAGCGGTAATTTTATTCTTTATGCGCCAGGAGTCGGGGGGGGCTACGGATTTTTTGATAGATCTGTTAACTATGGCGTGACGTATAATTATTATATTACGGCCATTGCTGGGAGCAAAGAAAGTCCAGCTTCTAATAAAATAAGCGTGTTGGTTCCTCAACAGCCTGCGCCAGCTGTCCCTGTTGGTCTGGCCGCTACTGCTTATGATGGGTATTTGGCATTATCGTGGACAGCGAGTCCCGGCACTTATTACTATAATGTTAAAAGATCAACAGCGCTTGGCGGGCCATATAAAGCAATTGGTAGTCCTATGGTTTCTCAGTATACGGACTTTGGCCTGAACGATGGGGTGACATATTATTATGTTGTTTCAGCTGTCAATTCAACGCAAAATGAGAGCGCAAATTCAGCGCAGGTGAGTGCGACTCCTGAATTTCCTAAGATACCAACCGCACCTGTTGGTCTTACCGCCATTGCTGGCAATGGTCAAGTCACTCTGAATTGGACAACAACACGAAACCCTCCTGTTAATACGTATTATATAAAAAGATCCATCACTCCTGATGGGCCATATGTGCCAATCAATATAGCTTCCCCAAACGACTTAAATAATTCTGATAGTTTTACCGACACTGGATTAAATAATGGTACTGCTTATTATTATGTGGTTTCAGCAGTTAATGAAGCTGGGGAAAGTCCCGATTCTGCCAAAGTCAGTGCCACACCTACGGTTCTCCAGTATACCATCACCGCCACGGCTGGCAGCAACGGCAGTATAACGCCATTGGGTGCCACCTTGGTCAAATCTGGAGGGTCTGAGACTTTTACCATCACACCTAATGCTGGTTACCAGATAGCCAGTGTGGTGGTCAATGGGGTGACATTGACAACAACCCCTTTAAGTTACACCTTTTCCAATGTAACAGTAAACCAGACGATCAGCGTTACATTTACACCTACTGTTTCCTCGCCATCCATTCCTACGAATTTTCAGATTGCCGCCGTTGGCAAATGGATTGCATTATCGTGGGATGCGAGTACTGGAGCGACCTCATATGATATCAAAAGGGCCACTGTTTCCGGAGGTCCCTATACTGTAATCGCCACCCCAACCATCAACACCTATGTTGACAAATTGGTCAATATCGGTACCACCTACTTTTATGTTATCTCCGCAGTCAATAAGGGTGGTGCTAGTTGGAACTCTCAAGAGATCAGTGCAACGCCTAAAATGCAGCCGTCACCGCCAACGTCGGTGACCGCAACAGCGGGAAATGGTCACGCTGTCGTGAATTTTACCGGGGCCTTGCCCAATGGTAATCCAATAAGCAGCTATACCGTGACCTCATCCCCAGGTGGAATAACATCCACAGGTCCATCGAGTCCCATCACTGTTGAAGGTTTGACCAACGGTGTAACTTATACCTTTACAGTGGTAGCCACCAATGCTTTGGGGCCAGGTGCGGCATCGGTTCCTTCTAATGGCGTTACATTAAATCCTCCTTCTGTACTTATTAATCTTACCCTATGGTCAGAAAATGGCCAGGTGGCACTGTCTTGGACCACCGTCACAGGAGCTTCATCCTATAGTGTAAAAAGATCAACTGTTCCTGGTGGGCCGTACACAACAATAGCCACTACTCCTGCCCATAATTATACGGACAGTTCGTTGACCAATGGTACTGTTTATTTTTATGTGGTTTCAACAGTAGTAAATGGGGTAGTTTCAAATTCAGCAGAGGGTATCGCAACACCAAGCTCCTCACTGCCTACAGTAATCAACGTCAGTATTGGTGGTAATGGAGGAGGCATAATTACCTGTAATGGAAGCTCATGCCCTGGGTTAGTAAGCCCGGGAACATCAGAAACCTTTACGGCAACGCCTTACTCTGGATCAAGTTTTGGATCATGGGGTGGTGCGTGCGCGAATGTTGGCACAACAAAAAGCCCCTACATCTGTACTGTTTTTATAAATTCCACGACAAATCTATCAGCAAGTTTTACGTTGAATACACCATCCACAACCACAATATCTGATGAAGTGAATGGTGGCTATAGTGCTTGGAGTACTTGTTCAGCGACTTGCGGAGGCGGTACACAAACTCGCACATGTACAAATCCAGCACCGGCCAATGGCGGTTCGGATTGTTCCTTACTTGGATCTAGCACGCAATCTTGCAATACGCAAGCATGTCCTGTTTTAAACCCGCTTTCAGCACCTTCTGTTAGCGTTTCAGCAGGAAATTGGGGAGGCGGTCCTCAGGTGATATTAACATGGCCGCAGGTCAAAGGTGCTATGTCATATGTGGTGGAGAAAATACATCCTGATGGTACATACGGGACGCTTCCAGTATCTGGCCCTAATGTTTCAAATGGAGTGAATTCTTATTACTGCATCGACAATGCAGTAATAACAGGTGTATCTTTTTCTTATAAAGTCTTTTCTGTTGATGCCAGTGGCAAGAAAAGTCCGACCTTCACGCCAGTCAGCGCGACGCCTTAGCGCAAGATTTGACTTCATCAAAAAGCTTGTCAATTTAAGCCACCGAACCGTAACAGGTTCGGTGGCTTTTTTAATGAATTAGATGCCACATCGACGCCAGAAAAAAGCTGATTAGTTGTATAATGTCAGCTGGAAATATAGTAAAATAGTAAAAAATGTAAATTTCATGCAGTATTTGAATCTTGCCGTTCGACTTAATATTTCATTATTAACACATGACATGTTCAGGAAGGATTAGTTTAATGAAAGTCCTTGCTGTTTTTGGCACACGCCCGGAAGCGGTCAAGATGGCACCGGTGATTAAGGAATTGCGTAAATTTCCCGAGGCTTTTGATTGCAAGGTCTGTGTGAGTGCCCAGCATAGGGCCATGCTCGACCCGTTTTTAAAGCTTTTTGGCATTGTTCCGGATTTTGACCTTAATGTCATGCGCGAGAAGCAAAGCCTGGAATATATTACCAGCACGGTATTAAGCCAAATGGGGCGTATCATTGAGCAAGAACGTCCAGATTTTGTCCTCGTTCAGGGTGATACCACGACCAGCATGGCTGCGGCTCTGGCGGCGTTTTATCAGCATGTACGTATTGGCCATATTGAAGCAGGGTTGCGTACCCATGATAAAAAACAGCCTTTTCCCGAGGAGATCAATCGCCGCATCATTGATAATATGAGCGATTTATATTTTGTCCACACACCTCAAGCACGGGAAAATTTGCTTAAAGAAGGGGTGTCCTTGGACCGAATTGAATTGACCGGCAATACAGTCATTGATGCTTTGCTGGAGATCATTTCGAGGCCCCAAGAAATTCTCCATTCATCCTTGAAAGGTATCCATTTTGAAGCTAAAAAAACCATTCTTGTGACGGCCCATCGCCGGGAAAATATTGGAAGGCCCCTTGAGAATATCTGCCGGGCCCTGCAGATTATTGCAGACAAATATGCGGATGAGGTGGTCATTATTTATCCGGTCCATTTAAATCCGGGTGTTAGAGAGACAGTCCATCTTTTGCTAAAAGGGCACAAAAATATTTTTTGCATTGAACCCCTGGAGTATGAGGCCTTTGTCGGGATGATGAAAAGATCATATCTTATCCTGACAGATTCAGGAGGCATCCAGGAAGAAGCCCCCAGTTTGCATAAACCTGTTTTGGTGTTGCGGGAGGTGACTGAGCGGCCAGAAGCCCTTCAAACAGGTGCCACCTGCTTAGTGGGGACAGATATTAATCGCATTGTCGAACAAACCTGTTTACTCATTGAAGATTCCCAGGCATACCAAAAGATGGCCCAAGCCATTAACCCTTATGGGGATGGCAAGGCCAGTCAGCGCATTGTAGAGCGTTTATTAAGAGAGATCTAACAATGATGGAACGGCATCCACTTGTAAGCATCGTTCTTCCAACCTATAACGGTTTCCGTTATATTCAAGAATCAATCAAATCTTGCCTGGAACAAACATATCCTCATTTAGAATTAATCATTATTGATGATGGTTCTACTGACAATACCGTCCCAATTATCCAATCATTTAATGATCCCCGGCTCAAGTTAATTAGTTTGGATCGAAACCAAGGGCATATCGCCGCGCTGAATAAAGGGTTTGCCACGGCCCAAGGTGAATATTTGACCTGGACATCGGATGATAATTATTATGCTTTAGATGCTCTTACGAAGATGCTGGAAGAGCTGACCGTGTCAAAAGTTGATTTTGTTTATTCCAGATACCATGTTATTGATGAAGCAGGAAATATCAAACGCCAGGGGCGTACTGAGCCTCCCATCTATTTAGACATCGACAATTGCGTGGGAGGCTGTTTTTTATATCGCCGAATGGTATATGAAACCATCGGAGATTTTAATAGTGAGGCTTTTTTGGCAGAAGACTACGAATATTGGCTCAGGGTACGGGCACGATTTAAGATGAAAAAAATAGACCGGATTCTTTATTATTACCGTGATCATCCTAAAAGCCTGACAGGTGTTCATAAAGAAAAGCGGGTACAGGAACAGGTCCAGAAAATCCGGAACCGTTTTCTTCCTTTTTGGAAGAAATTTTATTTTTTCACAGAGAATCAATTAAGGCATTTAAAAAGAATGTTTACACCCCCACTTAACCTTCCCCCTCATGGGGGAGGAAAATAATTTAATTCCCTTCCCTTGATGGGTGGGTTGGGGAGGGTGATTAAGGAAAATAGATAATTCATGTGTGGAATTGCTGGATATTGCTTAAAAGATGAAATTCTACCGTCAGAAGCGGTCATTGGTAATTTTTTAAAGGCCATACGGCAACGGGGCCCGGATGATGAAGGTGTGGGCCTTATTTCCCGTTCAACTGGCAGGATCCAGAATTATAAAACAGACCTTACCCAAATTTCTTTGTGGGACACCATGCCGCATATCCATGATGCTAAATTTAAAAGTGATTTGGCATTGATCCATACCCGTTATTCTATTTTAGATCTTAGTGATAAAGGTCATCAGCCTTTTATGAGCGCTGATAAATCGACCATTGCAATCTTTAACGGTGAAATATACAACTATATTGAACTGCGCAAAGAATTATTGTCATTGGGCAGGAGTTTTCGTACTAATTGTGATACTGAAGTCTTGGTAGAAGGATATGCCCAATGGAAGGATGGTCTATGGACCAAAATGAATGGCTTTTGGGCGGTTGTTTTATATGACAATGCCAGCCATTCGCTCGTTTTTTCCCGTGACCGGATGGGGGTGGCACCGCTTTATTATCGTCAAACAGCAAAGGGGGTGTTTTTTTCTAGTTATATAGGACCTCTTATTGAGGTTCATGGCCTTTGGGCCCAGTTAAACAAAGACGCGATTTTCGGTTTTGCCCAAACGGGTTTTAAAGACATTGAGCATTCAACATTTTATGCAGAAATTAAATCAATTCCGGCTGGTTGTGTCTTGCGTTTGCCCCAGAAGCAGAGTGTGCTGTCCGACGTGACAATTAACCGATATTGGGATTTTCCTTTACAGAGACTGAAAGAAAAAGACATTTCCTTCCCCCAAGCCGTCAAGGAATTCCGGTCTTTACTTTTTGATGCGGTGGATATTCGACTGAGGGCGGACGTGAAATTGGCCTTTGAATTGAGCGGAGGATTGGACAGCTCATCTATGGTGGCCGCGGGAGCGTTATTGAACAAAAATAAGATCACAACTTATACTGCTAAAATACAAGGTGCTGATGAAGAGCCTTTCGCACGTTCGATTTTACAGAAATATTCACTTGATTATCAGGTCTTGGAACATATGGAAGATGATTTTTCCCGTGATCATGCCTCATTTTCAAAGCTAATGGAAGAACCTTTCTACAATCCCAATGCGTATACTCATCATCAGATGTTAAGGATGATGAAGGCCCAAGGGGTGAAGGTTGTCATCACCGGTGCCGGTGGGGATGAGGTATTGGCTGGGTATGAAGCCAGTTTTTGGCCCAAGGCGTATCAAGAGTGGAAATCAGAAGACTTATCGTCCTATTTTAAAGCTGATTGGTACGAACTTTGCCGGCGGTACAAAACGTTTTCCAGGGCCCGAGGTACCATCGGAAATTATTTTTGTGCTTTATTCAAGAAGTCGTTTCCCAATGGACAATCGCCTCAAGTACGGGGCCCCGGTGTTACGACGATGGCATTAAATTACCATGACCGATATGGCAAGTTATCATTTGATGAGCAACGGCGTTTTCATTTTTCGGTTGCCCTGCTTCCGTTTTACATGCGCAGCAGTGATCATTTTACGATGGGCGTCCCCATTGAACACCGCTTTCCTTTGTTGGATTATCGGTTGGTCGAATTTGGTTTGAAATTACCTATTGGTTATTTATTCCGTGACGGCTGGACAAAATATATTTTACGCAAAGCCATGGAGCCGTATTTACCCGCAAAGATCATTTGGCGGCGGCAAAAGATGGGGTTTCAATTCCCTTATCGGACGTATCTTCAGCGTCATGCCAGGACATTTTCACCCTCGCTGGAAGAATGTTTTCAATCGTTCCCACAATTAAGGGGCCAGGGGGAGTATGATGTTTTGCTTGGGAGAAACCCTGTTTTATTGTGGCGCTTGATTTCCATCGGAATATGGCAAAAAAACCTGGTAATTTGTCATTCAACGGGGCACCCATGAATTTCGTTTTTGTGGTCGACGCATTTCCGACAGTCTCCGAAACATTCATCCTTAACCAAATCACGGGATTGATCGATTTGGGCCATGAGGTCGTCATTTTTTCAGCGGCCAGGCCGGACGACCGTGATTTCCATGATGATATCCGTAAATATGATCTTTTAAAGAAGACGTATTATCATAATGACCGCGACAATAATAAATTAAACCGTATATTCTGGGGTTTTGTATTAATTGTCCGATATGGCTATCGTAATCCGAAAGCTGTCTGGAACTCTTTGAACTTTTTTAAATACGGAAAGGAAGCCCTATCATTAAACTATTTGTATAAGGTGATGTTATTCGTGGCCATTGGAAAAATTGATATTGTCCTTTGTCATTATGGTCCCAATGGGAACTTCGCTTCATTAATGAAAGAATTGGGCATCAAAGGTAAAGTAGTGACAATGTTCCATGGTTATGATGTCCGTCGAGGGATTGAACAGGGTGGTGGAATATACACTCCCCTTTTAAAACAGGGAGATTGTTATTTAAGTATCAGTGAATATAACTATAAGCATTTGCTGGCATTCGGAATGCCTGTTGAGAAAATCCGTCAGCATCCGGTTGGTATCGACCTGGAACGATATGCCTACTTGGCGCGAAGCGTCCCTGACAAAAAGCAGGTCGTTAAGATATTGACCATCAGCCGTTTGGTTCAAGAAAAAGGATTGTCCTATGGCCTTGAATGCATGCACCGGTTGATTAATGAACGGTCTTTGGCGAACATTGAATACTATATTTTGGGTGATGGCCCGGAAAGGGAAGGTTTACAGGCGATGGCCCGGAAACTCAAAATCCAGGATAAGGTATATTTTATGGGTTCCCAGACCCAGGCAGGGGTAATTCGAACATTGCATCAAACGCATTTGTTTTTTTTGCCGAGTGTGGCAGAAGCCCTTCCAGTGGTGTTGATGGAAGCCCAAGCCACAGGTATGCCGGTTGTCGCAACTGATGTTGGGAGTGTCACGCAGGTGATGGTAGATGGGTTGTCGGGGTATATCGTGCCTTCAGGGGATGTCAAGGCCATGTGCGACAAGTTAGAATACCTTGTCCGTAACCCTCATTCATGGGTCGCGATGGGCGAAGCTGGACGGCGGCATGTGGGGGAGCATTATGATATTAAGAAATTAAACCATCGCTTAGAGGGTTTATGTCAGAAGCTTTTGGAGCAGTGCCCATGATACCTATTGTCAGCGTTGTCATCCCAACCTATAACCGTAGAACCAAGCTCAAAAGGGCAGTAGACAGTGTCCTTAATCAAACGTTCAAAGATATAGAAGTGATTATTGTGGACAATGCCTCGGTGGATGGCACCCAAGAACTTATTAATGGGACCAAAGATCAACGCATACGCTATATCAGGCATGATACGAATAAAGGAGGCCCTGCGGCACGCAATACAGGTATTAAAAATGCCAAGGCCCCTTTGATCGCCTTATTAGATGATGACGACGAATGGTTACCAGAAAAATTAGCGAAGCAAGTGGATAAGTTCAAGCAAGCACCAAGCAATACCGGTCTCATTTATGCGTCAGCGGAGATCTATGATGAATCCAAACAGAAGATTATTTGTGTCAACCCCACAGGTTTGCGCGGTCAGGTATATAAAAGGGTGTTATTGGGCACTATTTTTGGGAGTGCCACTGTTTTAATCAAGCGGGAATGCTTTGAGAAGGTGGGGGTGTTTGATGAAGATTTAAGCTCTTGCCAGGATTGGGACATGTGGCTTCGCATAGCGCAGTTCTTTGATTTCGATTGCGTGGATGAGGTTTTAGCCAGGGTAAACATGCACGGGGAGCAGATTTCGACAGATTACGCCAAATTAATACCAGGGCGGACCCGCATGGTCCAAAAACATGCCGAGGAATTTAAGAAATACCCTGATATCTATGTCACCCATTTAAAGAGGATAGGAAAACTCCATTGCCTTAACGGCACTTGGCGTCAAGGGTTCGACTGGTTCCAACAGGCGATTGGCATCCATCCTTTGGAAATATTTAAAATCATAGCTTGGATCCTGTTTGAGTGGCCTTGGGTGATATTGTTCTCCGGGACTAAAGATTTTAAGAAATATAAATGAAAATTCTACTCGTCGGTTACCACAACCCTCATTTTGTAAATACCATCGTGCTTCGAGAAAAAGCTGCGGGCTATCTGGGGCATGAGGTATTTTTTTTTGATGATGGCAGGTATATTATTCCCGGCAGGATCCGTTCGAAATTGCCATTTGTACATCGATGGGACCTGGGTCGTTTGAACCAATCTTTAGTGGATTTGGCCAGGCAAAAGAAACCAGATTGTTGCCTGGTCGTGGGAGGGCAGAACATTCAGCCTCAAACGGTCTTAAATATCAAAGAAATGGGAATTCCCATTGCTCTGTGGACAACGGATGTTCCGGTAGATTTTAAAAATATTCTTGATGCATCGGAGCACTATGACCATCTATTTTGTGCCGGGACTGAAGCCCTGGATATATTTCAAACACAAGGAATGACAAAAGCAAGCTGGCAGCCTTTCGCCTGTGATTCGAATTTTCACAGACAGGTCTCATTAAGTGATGCTGAAAGAAGGTCGTGCGCCAAAGACATTGTCTTTGTGGGGTCTTATTATCCTAACCGTGCAAGCCTCTTGGAGCATATCGCAGACCTTGACCTTGGCGTCTGGGGACCGTATTGGCAAAAATTAGCGGCCCATTCCCTTTTAAAGAGTAAGGCGGTCGATATAAAGATGAATTATGACCAATGGGTCAAGATTTTTAATGCTTGTAAAATCAATATTGTCATCCATTATCAAGACGGGAAGGTGCCTTGCCATCAGGCCAGCCCCAAATTATTCGAAGCCATGGCTTGCGGGTGTTTTGTCCTGACAGACCAGCAAAAGGATGTCCAAGCGTTATTTAAAGACAAGGAGCACTTGGTATTTTTTGACGGTCCGGAAGATTTACGTTCCAAGATTAAATATTATCTGGATCATGCAGAAGAACGTGAACGTATCGCCCAGGCAGGTTTCGCCCAGGTCAGGGCAAAGCATCAATACCAAGACCGGATAAAAAAGATATTAGATATCATGATGAGACAGGAAATTTAGGTATTCAATGGTCCGAAAATATAAAATCGTACATTTGGTAGAATCCCTTGATGTCATCGGCGGCATGGAGAAGGTTGTTGCACAAATAGCCGTTCATTTAAACAAGGAAGAGTTTGAGCCCGAAATTTGGTGTGTGCATCAGGGAGGGAAATTTGCTGAAGAACTAAAAAAACAAGGCATTACCTTGAGGGTTTTAAACATTGCAGGCTATTACAATCCATTGAATATTTTAAAATTAGCTTTGGTACTAAGGGCATCAAAAGTTGATATCGTGCATACACACATGTATTTTGCGTCAACCATTGGCCGTTTGGCTGGCTGGACCGCCGGCGTTAAGGTTTTGATCAACCATGTCCATAGTTCATATTCTCATTATTCTTCCAGAAATCTGTTTATTGAACGGCTATTAAGCAAGGTCAGCAATAAAATCATTTGTGTTTCCAAGAATACGAGGGATTTTGTCGTGACCCGCGAAAAAATAGATCCTGCCCGTGTCGTCGTTATCTATAACGGTATCTCGTATGTCAATGCTTGTTCCAGGCAGGAGGTAAGGCAGTCATTCAAAGTTCTTCCTGATGAAGTCATTATCATAACCGTGGCCAATCTGCTTGAAAACAAGGGGCACAAAGTATTATTGAAGGCTTTAAGCTTGCTCGAAATTCAAAATAAGAGTGTCCAATGCTGGATAGTGGGCCAGGGGCCAATGGAAAATGAGTTAAAAGAACAGGCACACCAATTGAGTCTGGGTCCAAAGGTCATTTTCTGGGGCGGGCGTCAAGATGTCCCCCAGCTGTTAACAGCCAGTGATATTTTTGTCCTGGCATCCATTCAGCGCGAAGGTTTGTCCATTTCTGTTCTGGAGGCAATGGCGTATCAGGTGCCTGTAATCGCCACCCGGGTCGGAGGCATACCAGAAGTCATAGAGGACAAGATCAACGGTCTGTTGATTGACCCTAATGATCCGTATTCTTTAGCTGCTGCCATTGAGGCGCTCATCATTGATCAGCAGAAACGTCTTCAATATGCGCAAGCAGGCGAAAGAAGATTCCAAGAACAGTTTGAATCTAAAATAATGGTCGCCCAAATTGAGAAACTGTACAAAGAATGCCTGAAAGACCATGCCTAAATACAATATTTTATACCTTCATAATAAATGTGACATCAGCGGCGGAGAACGGAGTCTTTTGAGTTTGTGGGAGAATTTGGACAAGCAAATCTTTTCACCCCTTCTGATGGTACCTGCAGAGGGTGAATTCACACGTCAGGCTGGTCAATTGGGGGTCAGGATCATTATCTGTCCTTTTCCACAAATAGCCCTTAGAAATTTGTTTGGCATTGCCCAGACCGTTGCCTTTTTAAAAGAAGTCATTTTAAAAGAACATATCCATTTGATCCACTCACATACAGCACGTAATAATATCCTTGCGTCTTTGATCGGTAGATTGATGCGTG
>CAYZLU010000032.1:0-12443 GCA_964479285.1 uncultured Planctomycetales bacterium
CATGGCGGCCATGAATACAAGCATAAAAGGCTCAATAAGGGTCCCAAAACGTTTCATGAAAGCTTCGACATTGGCCTGGTAAAATTCAGCCACATGTTTGAGCATTTTGCCAAGTTCACCGGTCTCTTCCCCCACCTTTATCATCTGTACGGCCATCATAGGGAAAAAAGCCTCTGCCATCAAGGAGTCTGCCATCCCCTTGCCTTCGCGCACCCCTTCACGCACCTTGGCTATCACCAAACTGCAGGTCCTGTTATCTACCAGCTTCTCCGTGATTTCCAAAGAATACAAAATCGGCACCCCGCTTTCAATCAGGATGGCCATCTGGGCCGCGAAACGTTCAACAACGACCAATTTAGTGATTTCACCGATGACAGGCAGCCTGTAAATCACTTTCTCAAACTGCTCCAGGCCTTGGGGAGTTGAAATATAAGACCTTAAAAGAAAAAAAATACCCATAGTCCCGCCGATAATAAACAAAATATTATGCTTGATAAAATCAAAGGTGGCCAAAAGACATCTTGTCATCAGCGGTAATTGGGCGTGCATGGAATTAAAAACATCTTCAAACCTCGGCCCCACCACCAGGGCAAAAAACATCACCGCCCCGATGCACACCACGAAAAGGATCATTGGATAGACCATGGCCGAAATAATGGCAGACCTAAACGCCGCGTCCTGTTCCACATGCTCGGCCAATTTGTTGAGCACCATGGGCATTGTGCCGGACGCCTCCCCCACCTCAGCCAAACTGACCCAAAATTGGTTAAAAATCTTAGGGTGCTTGCCCAAGGCATTGCTTAAGGAAGACCCTTGTTCTATTTCATCGTGGATTTGAGAAACAGCCGTATATAAATTCCTGCTCTGGATTTGGGACATGATAACATCCAGGCTGCGTAACATAGTGACCCCTGCTTCCAGCATGGTCGCCAGCTGGCGGGAAAAAACCAAAAGGTCTTCTATTTTGCAGGCATTGTGGTCAAACTTCAATTCCGTCCTTTTATAAGGCCCCTTAAGGGAAGTCTTCTCTGTTGCCAAACGGACACTGACAATGAAATAGCCCTCATTTTGCAGCCTGTCAACCAAGGCGCCTTCATTCACAGCTTCAACAGAAGCTGTTTTTGTATTGCCTGTGCTGTCTACGACTTCATAGGAATAGATTGGCATGAATATAACCTAATGTACTGGATCCCCGACAAAAACACTCGGGGATGACATTTTTAACGGGATGACAATTTTATGCAGTTGTCACGCCCAGGATTTCGTCAACACTGCTGATACCGCTCTCCACTTTTTTCATGCCTGACTCAAAAAGCGTGTCCATTTCATTGCGCCGCGCGGCGTCCTTGATCTCCGTATAGCTGGCGGAATGCGAGATCAAATTACGGATCTCATCATTAATGGCCATCACTTCCGAGATGACCAATCGGCCTTTATACCCGGTATGGCTGCACTCATCGCAGCCTTTAGCACGGTAAATTAAATCGTTTTTGATCTTGTAGTTCCCCACCACCAACCCATTGGCTTCATAGGGTTCCTTGCATTTAACGCAAAGCTTGCGCGCCAAACGCTGGGCCACTATCATCACCAAGGATGGTGTCAATAAATAATGCGGAACGCCGATATCTATTAAACGCGCGATCGCGGAAGGCGCGTCATTGGTATGCAAGGTGGACAAGACCAAATGCCCTGTCAGGGCCGCACGCAGGCAGATTTGGGCGGTCTCCAGGTCACGGACTTC
The DNA here is from genome assembly GCA_964479285.1 of uncultured Planctomycetales bacterium. Lineage (GTDB taxonomy): Bacteria > Omnitrophota > Gorgyraeia > Zapsychrales > Fredricksoniimonadaceae > JABDGZ01. The sequence goes on from CAYZLU010000032.1 coordinate 1,742, forward strand.
GCCCACCATGATAATGTCCGGGTCCTGGCGCAAAAAAGCCCGCAGGGCTGAAGCAAAGGTAAGCCCGATGTCCGCACGCACACCCACCTGGTTGATCCCATCGAGTTTAAATTCCACCGGGTCTTCACAGGTCATGATGTTCAAGGTGGGATCAAACACTTCATTCAAACAAGAATACAAGGTGGTTGATTTACCGCCCCCCGTCGGGCCTGTGACAAAAAACAGACCGTAAGAACTCTGCAAGGCCTTGCGTATGGCCTCCAGCTGTTTGGTGTCATATCCCAAATTGACAAGTTCCAGCTTCACCGCCCCTTTGTCCAAAAGGCGCAAAACGGCTTTTTCCCCGTACACCGTCGGTATCGTGGAAACGCGCAGGTCCACCACCCTGTCTTCCAGCTTGGCGGAGATGGCCCCGTCCTGGGGAAGGCGTTTTTCCGCGATGTCCATTTTGGCCAGGATCTTGATGCGCGAAACAATGGGAAGGTGCAAATGCACCGCCGGAGGGGGTATTTGGTATAAGACCCCGTCTATACGGTAACGGATCTCCAACCTGTCCTTAAAAGGCTCGATATGGATGTCGCTCGCCCTCTCATCAATGGCCTGGCGGATGACTAAGTCGACAAGCTTGACAACAGGCGCCTCCCCTGCCTTGGCTATCAAAGAATCGATGCTCAATTCTGAATCAGTGGTGATCCCTCTTTCTTCCGCCTTGCTGGCGCGCTCCCCTCCACATAGCTTTTCTGGAGGGCCTGGTCCAGAATAGAACCGCCTTCCTTCTGCCCTGCTTCCCTGCCAGTCACGTAAAACTCATCAATGGCCTTGGCAATGTCCGTCTTGGTGGCAATGATAAAATTTAATTCACATCCCGTGAGGATCTTTAAATTATCCAAAACAAAATAATCCAGGGGATCAAAAATGGCACAGGTCAAAAAATGCGCGTTTTTGCTTAAAGGCAGGACCAGGTTTTTTTTGGCAAATTCATAACTCAAAACCTTGTCCAGGTTCTGGCCTGTTTTCGGTTTCAGCAAACCGGACGCGTAGGAGGCAAAAGGCAATGACAGGTGCGAGCCCAGTGCAACGGCAAAATCTTCTTCCTTGATCATGCCCACCTGTATCAAAATCTCGCCGATGCGGCCCCCTTTTTGCTGTTTTTGGATATTAAGGGCCTCTTGTAGCTGGTTCTCCGTCATCAGTCCCTGTTTGATCAACAATTCACCGATTCTAATGCGAGCCATAGGTCAATATCTTTTCATTTCTCGTAGGTATTTAAAGTATTATTAATGTCCTGGGAGCGGTCTGTGGTGTTTTGTAAAACGGTTGATTGGTTCGTATCATCGATGATATGGGGGGTCAGAAAAATAAGCAGTTCACGCTCGGCTTTTGTCTTGTTTGAAGAACGGAACATGGACCCTACAACAGGCAAATCCCCCAAAATAGGAAGCTTGGTGACCGTGTTATTGTTCTGGTTGGTCATTAACCCGCCGATCACCATGCTCTGGCCATCCCTTAGCTTCAAGATAGAATCAGAACCGCGGGTCTCGGGATCGTAAATTTGGGCCGCTCCAGTGCCGGATTGCTGGACCTGGGACAAGATGACATCAATGACCTTGGGGGAAACAGCCATGGTGATTTCCCGCGTCGATAAATTGGCCTGGGGCGTGACTTTTAAGATCACGCCGGTGGTGTAGCGTTCAGGGGCCACTGAATTCGTGGAAGAACCTGTGGTGGTAGAACTGCTGACTTGCTGGATACTGATGGCCTGGTCAGTGGATATTTCAATTTGGGCGGTCTGGTTATTCAAAGTCAATATCCTGGGACGTGCCAGGGTACGGGCATCGGTTTTAGTGGTCAAAAAATTCAACTCCGCCGTCATGCCACTGGCACTAAACTCACCGGGGAAATAAGCCCTGGGACTGGTTTGGGAACTAGAAGAACCACCAGTAGTTGCAAGGGTCTCCCCAGAAACTGTGGCTGTACTAAACGGGTAATTCACCACTTTTGATCCCCCCAGAAAAGTCAATGGATTTGCGCCATACTTGACCCCCAACTGGTCCGCTGTACTTTTGGAAACATCCAGCATTTCCACTTCAATAAGGATCTGCGGCACAGACACATCCAGTTTGTTGATGGTGCTTTCGATGATGTCAAACTGCCCAGGAACGTCTGTAATGATGAGGCTATTGGTGCGGGGATCTTCGATCACCTTGCCATCAGGGGAAAGAGCATCCTGGATCGCCTGTTCTAAACCACCTGAAGATGATGATGCGCCTGAAGAAGGCGTTGCCGCAGCCGCTCCTGCAGAACCAGAACTGAAACCACCAGATGACACAGCACCCCCAGAAGTGTCAAGGGTAGAATTTAATTTTGATGTGGAGACCGTGGCATATTTAAGCTGGTAAACTCTTGTGATCTTGGTCTTTTCCGTTTTATATTTTGCCTTGACAACCATAACATTGCTGTCATCCTGCGTTTCATAAGTCAAGCCATTGGCGTCAAGCACGGTAAGCAAGGCCTGATTTAAGGGGATTTTATTAAGATAAAGGGTCAATTTCTTGTCCGCAACGTCCTGGGCCGCTATAAAACTCAGGCCTGATTGCTTGGAAATGATTTTTAAGACCTCCATCAAGGAAACGTCTTTGACATCGATAAAAATAGTTTTTGCGGTTGAGATATCAGGATCAATGAACCGGTCATCGATATCGTCGGACCATCCCGGCCCACCGCCCCCAACAAGAACCATTGCCCAGATGCAAGCTGCCAGAATAGTTTTAAACATTATCTCTCCATTTTATGCTATCAGATTAACGGAAATATGAGAACTAATCAACCCTTAAAAAGAATCTTTTCCCCATGTAACGCAACTCAACACCCTGTTTAGTCACAGATTCGACCCGCGCGCCTTCAACGGTCCCATATAAAGAAACCATTCGGCCATTAATGATCGCCTCATGCATGTCTTCCCCCACCATGACACCATCAAGTTTCATCGAGGGAAGAATCACCGGTCTAGGGACAGGTTTGGGCATCGGCATTGGTTTGGGCGGTGCCACTGGCGTTGACTGCGCAGGATGATATATTGGCTTAGGCACAACAACCGGTTTGGGCAGACCATCGTCAAAGGGGTTCTTGGTGCTGTCCAAAAGGCTTTTAAATTCCTGGTCCCCTCCAAGGTCCTCATCCGCCTTGAGTGAATGACCACTCATCAAAAGAAACACCATTAAGAAAAATAATTTTGTCATGGATGTATTTGCACGGCACTGATGGTTATTGTCAAGGTGATCTTCCCGTTTTCCTCTTCGTTTCCAGACCATTCATCAATCATGATGGGAGAATCAGATTTTTCTATCTTTCTCAAAAAAAGTACCATGTCATGGAAATTACAGGACTCCGCGATAAAACTGACATTAATGGCATCATATAGACCCATGTCCTTGCTTTGATTGGGCGTGTAAGAAGTAATGCTGCTGTCGCATGATTTCGCGTAATTTGAAATCAAGGTAATCAAATCAAAAACATTCAACGCCTTGGGCGAGCCAGATTTGAATTTACTGAGGTCCTCAATGGCCGCTTCACGGGCCTTGATGACCACAAGTTTCCCCTGCTCCTGGGCCATCCGGGCACGTATGTCTTTTTCTTTAACGCGGTAACCATTGAACATCAACCCGGCCAACAGCAGGGCCCCCACAAGAAAGATCAACTTAATGGTCTTCCTATGCTCAGCCATGATCTTGGTGACCTGGTCGGCATCCATGTTCTTCATGTCAAACGGCGAATTTACTTTATCAAGATTAATCATAATATCAGGAACAATGGATATTAAACCCTGTTACATGCCGGTCATTGACCACTTCAGGGTTAAAGGAAACTAAATTAACGATGCTGACAAACCGGGACAGTTCTTTGTCGTTCTTTAAGTCTGAATACACCTGGTTGACAATTGAGATTTGCACATTGGGGTCTTCATTATAAACATCACCCTTGATGTCGATGGTCACGTGCGCGTTGACCGAATCTCCCTGGTCATATTTTATACTAAAGCCGTTGAGCATGACGCCTAAAGGCAAATGCGAAGCCACGCGAAGGACAATGACAGCCACATCACTTTTTGTCCTTATGCTTTTATATTGGGCCAATTTATCGATATTCTGCTGCACCTCTGCCTGTATGCTGCTTTGAGACTGGCTTAAAAAAGCCCCTTCTTTGGCTGATAATTGATCATATTGGTCCTGGACAACTTTGATTTGCATTTGAAAATAAACATAGACGCCAATCAAAAAAACGGCACACATCAAAAAAGCAAAAATGATCTCTTTAAAAGGTTTTATGGTTGAGATCAATTCATCCTCAAAATGGGCCTTGGGTTTTTCCGCAAGAAAATTAAATGCCGAAAGCGGTTCTATGGGCTGCAGGACACATGCCCCCATGGCATAAATGGCATCCATATCATTGCTTTGCTGGCCAAGTGACCCCAGGATGACAGGAGAAAATTTTGTTATCTTCACTTTCAATTCTGTCTCCAGGGTATCTATCAAGCCCTGCTGCACAAATTCAGATGAGAACAATATCTGCTCGATCCGCTCCCCATTGAATTGCCTGGCGTAAAAATCAAAAGAATTCAATACTTCGGTCACTATTTTCGAATTTAAGGCCTCTATGGAGTCACTGACCTCTTCTGACTTGGGGATGGAACTGACCGGAAACTCACGGATGAATTGGGGTATTCCCTTGTTGATAAAACAAATGCGGCCCAAATTATTGTCTAAAATTAGAAAGGCGATGTGTTCGGTTGGTTTGATGTCTTTCCGGAACAATAAAACCTTGGCCAAACTCACAATGTATGGTTCACAATAAGAGACTTCGACATTGACCTGCTTGAAAATACGTTCGTAACGGCCCCACACCTCTTTACGCGCGGCAAAAAAAATGACCTGGAAACGCTTGTTCTGGCCGTCTGTAAAAGGATACATGTGAAAAACATAATTCAAATCCTGGATATCAAAAGGTATGTATTTCTTGGCCTCGAATTTGATCGCGTTTTGAAGATTTTCCGGCTTGACAAAAGGTATTATAAAGGAACGTAAAATGATCTCTTTTAACGGCAGCGAAACATAAAAAGAACCGCCCGAGATATTGTTATCATGCAATATTTTCTTGAGGAGGGCTGTAATCTGGATCTCTTCGGTAAGGTTGGAACTAAACGGCGATTGGGCGCTGGTTTTTGAAGCCAACGGTAAAGAGGCCACTTGAAGGGGCGCGTTTTTTTCAAATTCAACGACCGTCACCTTCTCTTCACCCCAGAAAAAACCAATTCGTTTAGAAGAAGCCATAGTTTTTATTAGACAATATAAAGGAGCCGTTGTCAACGCGTTTCAAAAAAAAGTATTGAAGTCGAAGAAACAGGGCCTTTCGCGATTCGAAAAAAAGTAATAGAGATTGCTTCGTCGCTTCGCTGCGCTATGCTTCTCGCAATGACGACGCTACGCTGAACATTATTGAAAAGTGTCGTAGCTGCAGGTAAATTGCCACTTTTGGATGGGTTGATTGTCTGTTGTTGCCTTAACGGTATATGTTCTTCCATTAATCGTGGTGGTGAAGCCAGCAGCCGTCTGATAAATGGGAAGCAAAGCTTTATTGGCCTCCGACTGCCAAAATGCTTTCATTTTCAACTGATCGCAAGTGGCTTGATCGACTTGCTGCTGGGCGTAATTGTTCTCGTTCACGCTCTGGTTTAATATGCCGAGGCTAAAAATCATAATGATGATGGCTGTCATCAGGACGAAAAACAGGACAACGCCGGATTCGTTGTTGATTTTTTTGATATGAGGACACATCTTCTTTACACCCCCACCTGGCCTCCCCCATCAAGGGGGAGGAAAATTTCTAATCCTGATAACTGCCGCAACGCGGGCAAGACGCAGGTGCTTTTTTAAAATAATCAAAATACAAATAGCCGCAAAAACCACACTGCCGAAAAAATTCCCGATCGCCCAAAACTTCTGTGCGGCCTCCACTTAAAGTATAGAACACCCAAAGGACAATAACAACCCCTAATCCTAAAGTTATTCCAAGGGCCACGATAACATTAAAATCCCAGATGATCATCCAATGAAGTCCCTTTTTCCAGGTCCCGGATTTTGATCCAATGATTAACGTTAGGCGCCCCGGGATGGTCAACGGCAAATTGACCTATCGTCCTGTCTTTTTGCCATTCATCTCCTGACGGATTGCCATTGTCCCCGGCCGGGAGCGCTCCTTCATAAATGAATGTCGCGGGAGGCCTTGGGGCAGGCGCCGAGAAACCCACCCATACGATGCTTAACACAACGAGATGGACCAATACGACACTCAAAAAAACCCTAAAAAATCGTGCTGACATTGACGTTCGCCCCTGAAATCCCCCGGCATAAATCGAGAATGTCGGCCACCCGACCCATGGAAGCCCGTGCATCCAACTTGAACCTCAAGGTTTCCCTATAAAAATTCCCATGGGCCAAAAAACGCCTGAGCTCATTTAAGGTGACCACCCGGCCGTCGACATAAATGACATTCTCGCTGGTGACCATGATCACCACCCCCCGCCCCGATGCATTGGCGCCTTCTTTAAATGAAGGAAACTCCATCTGCACCCCTGAAGGCCTGGCAAAGATAGTCGTTGACATCATCAACACCACGACCATCAAGACAAAATTGATAAAGCCGACTGCCAATATCGGATGGATAATGTTTCCCTTGACCTCAAAGCGTTCAAGGCTCATGACTCCAAAGGCCTTCCTTGCCGGTCTAACTCCGAGACAACTTGCAAAAGCCCGACAGCTTCGCTGATGGTTTGCTCAAAAACTGCGACCATGCCGTTGACGCGGCTGGCGGTAAAGCTGTAAATGGCAAAGCTGATGATGCCCACTGACAGTCCCGCTGAAGTTGTCACCATTGCCTGCCATATCCCTGATGACATGTCCCCAAGGCTTAAAGGTTCAAGGGCATTGGAACGCATTTGCGCGGCGTGAAACACGACACACAAGGCCGTTGTCGTGCCCAATAGCCCCAACAAAGGGGCTGTGTTGACAATGAAAGCCAGGAAATCCAAACGTTTTTTTAAAACATGGACCTCAAAGCCCGCAGCTTGCTCCATCGAGGCCCTTATCAGGTCCACGGAAGACCCGAATTTCATGAGCCCTGCCTTGCAAATAGGGCCTAAGCCAAAAGCATTGTCTTCACAGATGCCCAGCGCGTCTTTCATGCGGTTCTCTCGGACAGCTTTAAAGAAAATTGGTTTGAATTTTTTTATGTTCTGCTCAAGGGTGCTCAAATATAAAAATTTTTCAATGCCTACCGTTATGGCCAGTATGGAAAGCAACAATATAGGCCACATCATGGCCCCTCCCCTTAACAATATCCCCCATGCATTTATAAATACAACTGTCATGTGCCCCTCATCTTCCCGGCGTTATTCTTGATCCAGTCCAGCCTTTCCTGCGCGTAGGCTGCTTCCGGGACGTTTAACTGGATTATTTTTTGATACGTGACCCGCGCGCCCTCCCAGTCTTCGCCTTCTTCATAAATCTTGGCGACGCGCAAATACGCTTTTACGACCCACGCCTGTTCATTGGGATACAAATCCGGTATTTTTAGGTATTCCGCGATCGCGTCCTCGGTACGGCTCATTATTTCCAGGGTGTCTGCCAAATTAAATTGTATCTCGGCACGGTCAATTTGCCCCTTCCGGGCGGCCAGGGCATTGTTATAAACATCGATTTCCTTTTCATACTCCTGCGCGTTACGGTAGAGTTGGCCTAATTTTAAATAGGCCTCACCGGCATACTCCGGCGAGGAGGCGATAATACTTTTGAAGGCCGCGATCGCCCTCTGGGGATCAAGGTCTTTTGATATGATCCCGGCGATGGCAAGCCTGGTCTTACCTTTAAGAGACTCATCATCCGTTGAAACGGCCTTATACTCTCCTAACGCCTCGTCAGACTGGCCCTGCACCTCATAGGCCTGGCCTAATTCATAATGGATTTGATCGATCTGCGGGGAATCAGGGAACATCTCAATGATAGACCTATAGTATTCAATAGCTGCGTCTGTACCGCCATTTTTCAAATAATACTGGGCCAGCCACAAAAGGGCGTCAAATTGCGCGTCGGTCCTGGGATATTTATAAACAATCAACTTAAACCTCTGGACAGCCTGGAGGGTCTGCCCCAGTTCAAATTGGCATTTGGCAATGCCTATATCGGCATTTTTGGCAATATCGGTTTCATTGGGATAAAGCCTCAATATTTTCTGAAAATATTTCAGGGCATCTTCCGGCTCCTTCAAATTTAAATAAGACAAGGCCAGGAGATAGTTGGCATCAGGAGTAAATGCACTTGGCCTTGCCAGGCCCTTTAAATACATTTCCATGGTCTGTGCGCTCTTTTGCCAATCCCCTTTCTTAAAACTGATGACGCCCATGTAATAATCAAAATCCTCAAGATATTTGCTGTTAGGAAAGGCATCACGCAAGCTTTTTAATACACTGGCAGCGGCACCTGCTTTTCCGGATTTTAAAAGGGCAATGGCCTGACGGTAAAGCACATAATCCATCATTTCATTGTTAGGATAGATGTTCTTGGCCCGTTCGTACATTCCGGCGGCATTGTCCCATTGGCTGCTTTCCTGGTAGACATCCCCCATTTGGACCAGGGCGTTGGCCTTGGATTCCGCTTCACTGCTGTGATCAAAAACTTCCTGGAAGCGGCCGAGTGCACCTGCTATATGCCCTACTTTAAACTCGCACCACCCTAAACCAAACCTGCATTTCTCCGCGATGTCCGGGTCTTTCTGGTTTTCCAAATGAAGATAATCAAGGCGCGCCTCGTCATATCTTTTTAAAAGATAAAAAACATTTGCCCGTCCCAAATAACCCTGTGTCCAATGAGGGCTCTGAGGGTACTTTTTAATGAAATCGGTAAATAGCGCCAAGGCCTTGTCATAAAATCCCGATTCATAGGCCAGGTTGGCCTGGCCTAAAACCACTTCTTGCGGGGACAACCCTTTGGCTTTACTGAAATTTTCGGCTTTCTTAAAAATGTTCTGGGCATCATCAAATTTACCCAATTTTAGATAACACCATCCTTGTGCCGTATACGCCGCGATCCTCAAGTTATCATCGCAGGAAGGGACGTTCGTCTTTTGATAAAACTTAATGGCGGTATCAAAGTCATCAAGATAATACAGGCTCTCGGCAATGTTAAAATTGACTTCGCACAAATGGTTTGATTTGGGATATTTGGCCGTAAATCCTTGGAAATCCGCTATTGCGTCTTTAAACCGGCCGTCATTATAATCGCATTCCGCGGTCCTTAAAAAAGCGTCCTGACTTAATTGATGCTTAGGGAAATATTTAATAAGGCGCAAAAAAGTCTGTTTGGCGAAAGTGAATTCTTTTTCCTGGAAAAATGACCAGCCTAAAGAATAAAGGGCCTGCGGCACATAGGTGGATTGGGGGAAAGCATTGATCACCGCCTGATAATCACGCTGGGCATCATGCAAACGGCCTTCTTTCAGGTAGGTCTCACCCTGCCAGAATAAAATTTCATCTCTTTTGTCCACCTGCTGGTTTAATTCTTCAAACAAATCCAACGCTTTACCATAGTCCCCGCGCAAAAAATCACATTGCCCTAACAAAAGTTTGGCCGTGGGCAAATTAGGGCTTTGGGGATATTTGACGAGAAAATCCTCCAGGTACCGCGTGGCCACATCGTCAAAACCGTCATTAAAGGCCTGCTGGGCCGCGGACAAAAGGTCGGTTTCTGTGGTTTGGGCAAGGCACAAATGAGGCACGCAAACCAAAGCGATAAGGAAATAAAAATAAAAAAAACAGCGACAATTTTTTGAAAAATTCATAAAAAATATTTGATTTTATCATTATGTTTCCCTCACCCTGGTGGGGAGGGTTAGGGAGGGGGATAAAAAAACTCTTTTAGCATCGAATTCCTGATTTCACCCTCCCCTAACCCCTCCCATCTTAAGGGAGGGGAATAATAAATCAAAAATTATTATAGCAGTGTTACCTGGATTTATTTAAAAATTGTTTCAGATATTGCCCGGTGTGCGAGGTAGGATGGCGGATGATGTCCTCGGGTGTCCCCGTGCAAACGACCTGCCCTCCCTTGTCGCCGCCGTCAGGCCCGAGATCAATGATATAATCCGCACTTTTGACCACATCCAGGTTATGCTCTATGACCAGCACTGTGTTGCCCCGGTCAACCAGGCGCTGCAGGACTTGCAGGAGCTTGTCCACGTCAGCAAAATGCAGACCGGTGGTGGGTTCATCCAAAATATAAAAAGTGCGGCCTGTGGCCGGCTTGCACAATTCGCTGGCGAGCTTTACCCGCTGCGCCTCGCCGCCGGAGAGGGTCGTTGCCGCCTGGCCTAAACGGACATACCCCAAGCCGACATCAGTGAGCGTTTGCAAAACCTGCCTGACACGGGGAATGCTGTCAAAAACCGCCACCGCTTCGAGCACCGAGAGGTCAAGCACATCAGCGATGTTCTTGCCTTTGAATTCCACTTCCAGGGTCTGGTCTGTAAATCGCTTGCCTTTGCAGATTTCGCATTCCACATACACATCCGGCAAAAAATGCATTTCTATTTTTTTGATCCAGTCCCCGCCGCAGGCCTCGCAGCGGCCGCCTTTGACATTAAAGCTGAAACGTCC
>CAYZLU010000033.1:0-12441 GCA_964479285.1 uncultured Planctomycetales bacterium
TTAAAGGTATGGCTTGAATCCTCACTGAATAACCAATACCTAACAAAACTTTCTCAAGCGTTGACATACTGCTAAACTCACCATTTTCAATCTTGGATATGTGTTGTTGACTAACGCCAAGTTGTTTGGCTAATTGCCGTTGATTCAAATTATGTTTAATACGATAACCAATAATCTTTTTAACAACTTCTAATTTTTGCTGGCCTAATTCATACAGCTCTTTAAACTGTGGGTCTTTTAACATCTCCTTCAAGTGGTCTCTAAAAGTATATTCTTTCATGGCTCACCTCCTTGATGTGTCTGAAAATACATTGCCCGTCTTCCCATGGCTGTTTCCTTCTCCTTCTTAGGCGTTTTGTTAGATTTCTTTGGGAAACCATTAGTCAAAACTGCCTTCTCACCATCAAAAAAGAAATATAAAACCCTTATAGCCCCTTCAATACCCTCAAATCTCAACTCAAATATCTCATTACCAATATATTTCGCATGAGGAGCTGTCAATCTTTTTCCATAACTCTCTAACAATTCTACAGCGATAACAAATTTCCTTTGAGAACTAATATTCAGACCATTCACAAATTCTTCAACCGGTCTGCGCCCTGAATCCGTAACAAAATAAACAACCTTCATACATCCCCTCAAGCGTTTCTACCTGCTTAGAGTATACAATCAAATAGTTGTCAAGTCAACCCTGGGTTAAGCAAATCAGTAAGACAATTTTCCACCACATTTCGGGAAGGCGGGATTCGAACCCACGACCTCTTCGTCCGCCCCTACGAAACGGGTCATGGATTCTTATAAATTGACGAATTGAACAATCTTACCCTTTAATGACCAAGGTTCTTAATGGGATTGTTCTGGAAGAATTCCAGGAAGACTGGCCCGGCAACTAAGATAGCGACCACCGGAAAAATGAAGAACAGCAAGGGCACCAGCATTTTTAATGGTGCCTTCAAAGCCATGGCTTCCCCTCTCCTGAAACGGGCCTCACGCATGTCTTCAGAAAGGATGTTTAGGGCTTCAACAACAGAGGTCCCCATGCGGTCAGCCTGGATCAAGGTGCGGGAAAAGGTAGACAGGTCTGATAATTCATATTTTCTAGCCAGGTCCCTTAAGGCGTCACGCCTGGGCTTGCCCACATTGATCTCCTGCATCATGTTTTTTAATTCTTCTGTGATCACCGTTGGGCTTGATTTTTCCACCACATACTTTAACGCCATCATGAAATCCAAACCCGCATTAACGCAAAGGCCTAAAAGGTCCACCGTGTCCGGCAAGAACCTTAAAATTTCTTCCTTGATTCTCTTCATCCTGGCCTTCACCCACAACTCAGGCAGCATATACCCTATGGCGAAACCCGTTAAGATTGAAAACATTAACAGATTGCCCGTGGCATTTACTTTAATGGCCACAAACACAAACAAAGCTATCAAAATCTCTTTGATCAAGAAAAATTCTTCAACGGTAACAGGGGACTTTGCCATCGCCAAATCCTTGTACATACGACGCCCGATGGGTGAAGCTGCAAGAGGAACATTGAATATGGCCACCTTGCTCATCATCGAGAATATCTTGCCCAGCGGCCCTCTTTTTTTGCTCGCGGCCTCGGGTGGGGGCGTCAAACCTGCCAGGGGATCGTCTAACTTCAATTGCAATTTGGGACGGGTATCTATGCTCACTGGCCAAAATCCCAAAACCAGGGCAAATGCGGCAAAAAATGCGAGTAATAAGGCTAGTAACATTAGGTTGTACCTCCCTGGGGATTAACGTTTCACCCCCACCTTACCTCCCCCATCAGAGGGGGAGGGAAATTATACATCCTTAAACGTTGATATTTTCCAAATACTTAAGGCGCCCGCGATCCATAGCACGACGCACAAGGTCATCAACTGCTTCCCCCTGGGCGAATTAAACATGACATCAAAAAAATGCGGGTTTGAACTGGTCACCGTAAAAAAGAAAAATATCGGCAGGCCGGTCATGACCACGGCCTGGATCTTTCCCTGCACTGTCAGGGTTTCCAGGTTTTTTTCTATTTTTTTGCGTTCGCGGGTGCTGTTGACAATGCGCGTAAAAATGAGCGGCAAATTACCCCCGGTTTCACGGGCCAGCAAAATGGCTGTTATCATCTGCTGCATGGCAGGGGAAGGCATGCGCCGGTAAAGGCGATGGAGTGATTCATCCAAAGACACGCCCATTTTATTTTCACCTAATACCACCCCAAACTCGCCTTTAACAGGTTCCGGCATTTCATCCACCACTGACTCAAAGGCCTGGACCAGGCTTAACCCCCCGCGGAAAGAGCTGGACATGATCATGATCGCGTCCATGAGCTGGTCATTAAATTTCTGCTTGCGGGCCTTGATGAGATGGCCGACATACATGCGCGGCAGGAGATAACCGAAAACCACGCCGATAACCAGCCCGATCAGTTTTTTCCCTTCCGGGAAAAAAATAAATCCTACGATCCCCAAGACAATGGGACCAAAAAGGGTCAGCTGGTACATCTTCTTGATCTGTTCTTCCTGCATGTACCGGTCAATACGTCCGACCACTGCCTGGGCCTGGTCTTTATTCATTTGACTGGACCTGGCCACAAATATCGGCACAAAGGTGATGCCTAGAAGAGTGATTGAGGCGAATCCCAAGAATAAGGCAAGTATAAGCATAATTTTTTGCGTTTTACAACGACGCTCCATTGTTTAACTGGTTACAACTGCTTGCCGCGCAAACACCGCTGGTTATGATGTTCTCTTCACAGCTGGCGTCCCCATTGCACGCGGCATGATGATCCGCATAAAGATAGCAGTTACGATCATACCATTGGCCTGATTGCTGGTCAAAGGCGCATTCAATGGTCTTTTGGGGATCATACTGGCGGCCATAGGCAAAGCTTTGTCCTGTCTTCCCCCAATTGCCATGTATCCCGCGCTGGATATAATTTCTCATGACGAAAAATGCGCTAATAACAATGACTATTAACACCGAGTATTCAATGATTGATATCCCTTTTTTTCTTAAGGTTTTCATTGGGTGTCTGTCCCTTTCATATCCTCAGGCGGAGGGTTGGTCATGCCAGGAACAGACCTGCAATCGACGAACTTCAAAGAATAATCGGCATCCCCATTTTGGGAATAATTGGACTCAATGCTTTTAGCATTGCTGGCGGGGCTGGCTGCTATGTATTCCGCGCAGGCATGGCTTTCAGTGCCAGAAGCCAATAGAGCATCGACTGCTTTAAGACAATTTCCATAATCTGTTGAATCGGATTTGGCACTAGGATCAACCTGGCCATTGCCATTGTCATTCAACATAAACGCATTGCCCAGGGCCGTCAAATCCGGCTTTGATATCTGCACTGGAGATTTTTCAGAAGATGTCAAGCCATCTATGGTCGCTGACTCAAGGCCAAAGCCAATTTTGCCCGAATCCAGGCCCATGCATGAAGCAGGAAGCGCATTTCCATTCTCCGCAGCCCCTGTTGTGGGGTTATGAAAGAAGAACTGCCATACTGAGTGCCCGTTGGGAAAATTAACAGGATTGACATGGTCCTGGTCCCAGCGTTTGATGCTGACATAAACATAGCCATCGCGATCATAAAGGGTATAGCTCCGGGAAAATGTGCTGTGGTGTGTTTTGACCCACGGTAACAAAGCATGGAAACCACTAATGGTGGTGATGCCTGGCGGATTGCCGTTGCGTGCCGGGGAATAGGCTGTGACCTTGACAATATGCGCGTATCCCTTCCCGTTAGACAAGGTCTGGCCATTGGCCAGGGTATCATCCACCCATCCATAAATGACGGAATTAGGCAATACCGTACTGGGCGGCGGGTTTGCCCGGGCGTAGATGAGCTGGGCTGCCGGGCCACCGTTGGCGCAATTAGGCGCACCGCACGACGTGATGCCGTCTGAACATGTCCCTCCCGCAGAATTGCTGCCAGGACACTGGCTTACCTCTGAGCATTGACCGTTGGGAAGACAGGGAGTGCCGTCCGTACATTGGCCGCTGGCAGGGCACAAGCTATTGACGACACATTCGTTACAACCCTTCAGGAAATTATGAAGGGCTGTGTCTCCTTCGGAAAAAATATTTTGCATGGTTTGCGCCCTTTTGTAAACATCCGTCAAGAACGCCGAGCGCAAGGCGAATTTAGGGGCCTCGTCCTTCATCAAGGTCATACTGTTCTGCACCCAGTTGGCAAAACTGCCTGCCACCTTCGGATCACAACTTGTCCCTGTCTGAAATGCTGGTGCTGGTCCGGCAAGGGAACGGCCCAAGATTTGGGAAGCGCAAGAGCTCATTGGAGGGTTCGTTGATGTGTCTGTCAATGACAGCTTGCATCCGGAATTTTGGTTTTGGACCAAGGCGTTCTGGCATTGTTGATAATTATATAGGGGGCTATTGGGGTCAGAGGGGTCCTGATAAGCATTGTAATTCAAACAAGCAATGACATGGGGCAAATCTCCCCAGATTGTTTTGGCGTTTTGGGCAATGAGTTGGCTTTGATTATTGATATAATTATCTTCATTGGGTGAACCCGTAGTCCCGCTCGGAACGCACCATGCCGTGTCGTTCGCATAGTTGGTTTGCAACCATTTTGTAACCGCCGTGTTCCAGTCCTTGAGCCTGTCCACTGTTTTCGTGCTATTCGAATTAAACTTAGAGGTGATATCGGGATAATTCGGTGGTTCATAAATACTTAACAATCGTCCGTCATAATTGTCACCACAGGAAGTGCCGTCTGAGCATTGTCCACTACTGCACTGGCTTTTGTCGTCACATCGTTCGCTGTTGCAGGCAGGGGAACTGTCACCGTCAGCGCATTTGGGCGCGATCCAATCAGCTGCTTGCTGGTACCAGGCATTAAAGTTTGTACTTAATGTCTCTGCATCATTGCTAAAAAAAGTATTGGAAAAACTGACAAAGTCTGACAAGGTTTGCATGGTGTCATCCAGGCTGTCCACGGTGCTGCTGCTGGGTGAGGGCTCAGTTGAAGAAGGGTCAGCGCCACTACTGGTCCATTCGCAGGTGCCGTCTGGAAGTGTCGTCGCGGAAGCCCCATTATATGGCCAGCCGTAGGGTGATTCCGGGGTTGAACTCGTCGGCGAGATGCACATCTGATTGTCCCCCGCAAGCCAAAAATCTTTGCCGCCTTCTCCAAAGCTTGGATCAATGGCAGGGTTTGACGCCCCTCCCACCTTATCGATCACCAAATTATTTAGGGTAGTTGGTGCTGGAACGTTGCCGGGTCCGCCTGCAAGAGAGGAAATATTTCCAGCGCCGCCCGCGGGAACGCTGTTGCTGAGACTGCCTCCGAGATAATAGACGCAACAGTCTTTGCCCTGACAGGTGTACGGCAAGCTGTACGGGGACTGGCCTAACTGGGTCAGGGCTGAAAATCCCGTCGGGGTTGTGAAAGTCGGGATAGTGGCCCCATTAATGGCCGTGGTCGCGGGGGCGCACCAATGCAGATACTGTGAATCTGCCGAAATAGGCGTTGTTGGTGTTGGACCAGGAATAGTCGTGTCCACCTCAGGGCCATAGTACTTCATCAGCCAAAAAAACGGATAAATGCCGTTAGGGAAGTATATTCCGTTGGAAGGACTCCCTTGCGGCGTCAAGGTTTTAAGCGGCAGGGCCCCTGGTATCTGTTGCTCGTCACGGCCAAACTTGTCTAAAAATGATGCCCCATTCTGGTCGTAGTTCTGTAAATTTATTGGCATGTAATTATTTTGAAATGCCGGGTCATAAATATAGGGGTAGGAATTATACGGGTTATTGGTACCGCATTCCGCAATGATGGATGCTTCTGATGGGTTGCAATAAGAAGGCCGTACATATTTACCATTGACAATCGGCGGCAGACAGCAGGGGTCGCAATACGGGGTATAGGTGGCTTTATTGGAATCCGGATCAGCCGGGCAAGGGTCATTTAATTGGAAACCTCCTAGTATCGGTTTTTGACAATTAGGGTCCAGGAGAAGGTTTGAAGGATCCTTGACAGGGTCAGTCACGCAATACAAAGAAGCACAGTTCAAGTTGGGCTGGATACCCGGGTAATTCTTACGATCATTCCCGTTTTGAAGGCACGTTTCACCGTTGATAAATTCATCCAGTTGATTGGAAAAAAAACCCACCTGAGGGACCGGCGGTTGCATCAACATTTTCAGACGGTCGGTATAAAAAAGCCCAAAACGGGAGATGGTGTCATTGGGAACACCTGAAGAATTGGTGCCAAAGCGGCCATTGGGACTCGAGTCAAAATAATCCGTGATATTGACCCTGTCCGTGACAGAGCCTTCAAGTGCCGTGCTGATACCCTGTTCAAAGAATTGCTCCTCAGTTGCCATTTCCCTCTCTAATTTATTCCACAACGAGGTTATCATGGGCTGGATCACGACTAATTGCAGGACAATATTGATGGTCGCCAGGGCCACGCTGGCAATCTCAAGGTACCACGCGAAACCAGTCCCCCCGATGCTGATCATGACGATGGCCAGGACGAAATAAAAAAACGCGGTCCAAAACGAACTTTTTCCTTTTAATTGATTGGCATCTTTTAAGTTCGTCTGTTTCTGCTGTTCACCATAACTGGCCGCGTTGGAAGCCAGAAGTGAGGCGGATTGGTCGGCCGCGATTGTCAGCATGGATTTTGTCTGGGCAATACGCCCCCAATTTAACGTGATGGAAAGAAAAATCAGCGCCGCTGCTGACAAAAGGATCAGGATCAGTGCAGTCTGGCCTCTGGAATTGTTTGCTTTCTTAATCATTGGTTTACTTTCCCATCCGTTATGTTGCCATGAAAAACCGCGGCCATGGGTAAAATATGGTCATCATCAACATTCAATTGCGCGGACGGGTCCCCGTTTGCGCTATTTAAATCTACAATCAACGATGCGTCCTGCGCGACACGACGGTTGGCCAGGTCCATGCCTGCCCAGCGAAAGACCATCACCATGCCAAAGATGAGGAACAAAATGACGATCATCGCGAAAGTGAATTCTATTGTTGATTGCGCTTTTTCATCCATCATCATCACTGCACCTTTAATTGCCCTGATGCGTTTGTCATCCAGAAATGTCCACGCAGGTCTTGAAGGCGGCTGCGCACAAAGATCACGTTTTCAGTGGTATCGTAACATGTCTGCGGGAATGTCGTCGGCGTAAAACAGTTATTGTTGCCCGTCGTGCTGTTCTCGTTGACACAAACTTCCACCGGATTAGGGGTCACCCCATCATTGGCAACGGTCAGAAGGGGATTCCCATCCTGGCCGCAAAAACGTCCGGTATTATTGCTTAACCGGATGGTCCTTTGTATCAAATCTATCGTATTGCGCTTGCTGGCGCTGCGCACTTCCTGGCCGGTTTCAGGGTTGTATAATTTCCCTTCATTGATCTGCAGATAGGTACCGTCCTGGGTAAAGGTGAATATCTGGGAACTCGTCTGCAGTCCCGGCTTGGGGCCGCAGGAGTTATAGTCCCAGCCTGAATCAATGTCCCCGCCCTGGGGGTCTTCATAATCGAGATGTGTCGTCCCGCTTGAATCCTGCCTGATCCCATAGATGGTCACTGCTTTTAACCTGCCGTCTATGTCGTATTGAGGGTATTGATTGTTGTCGACGTTAAGTCCGATCATATTTGCGTCAGTCCCGGCGGTCGCAGACCATTGCCAGGCCATGTATTGGCGCAGGCACTGTGTTGATGCTGCTGGTGTCGGTGGCGTTGCCGGCGGTATTATTGGCGTAAACCCACATCCCTCTGGCGGAAGCAGTGTCTCTACCGCTGAGGCGTCTCCGGCATAATCCGCGTTACGCAAAAGGTCATATTCCATGTCCCCGTTTTTGTTGGTAAGGGCGTTTCCGCTGGCGTCATTGATCTGGCTGCCCTGGGAATCTACCAAGGGCGCATCCGAGGACAATTCTTTGTCCTTGCATGGATGGGAAGTACAGGTCGGAGGGTATACGTTAAAATATGGCGTTCCGTTGACTACCTGTGAGTAAAATAATTTATACGGGTGGCCAACCCACTGCAGGACCTTTAAAATCGCCTGCAAATATTTGTTCTGTACCCCGGGACTGTCCGGAAAAGAATTTTTATAATCAGAGGCAAATATGGACCACGGGACCGAATCAATGATCGGCTGCCCATTCAAGCTGTCCTCAGGGTTGATACTGCCGCTGGTCAGGTCCGTGCACGGAGGGGTCACATCACTCGAGATGATGACATGGTCATTGACCAGCTTAGTGAAGATCGTACAGGCATTATTTTGGTTCTGGCAATTATTCTGCGCTGCTCCGGGGAGTTGAGACAAGCAATTTTGGTCTATCTGCGTCACTGTTGCCAACGGCGGCTTGATGAATAAACTTGCTTTGATGATCCCCCCTGCCCATTCCCTTCGATTGCGAAGGCATTGGTTCTGCTGGCATTGGGCCGGGCTTAAAGGATAGCTTGTATAAGGACCGCCATCCGGAGAACACACAGGGCGTACGATCCTCTGGTCTGTCACATAGGAGGCCGTGGTAAATGGAAAATGCTGGCCGTTGATATAAACGTCCATGACCGGTATTAAGTCCACCGTTTTGTCTTTTCCAGGCTCCCAAGGGTAAAGCAATTCATAAGAAAAAGTCCCTGAACCCTGGGCAATAAAAGGATTGCGGTCCAGGTCCCCATACTTGCCATTGTCCGGAGTCAAACGGTCTTCCACAAAAAGGATTGAGGCGCTGTTGTGTGACGTGTTCGCGGCAGCCCCTTTTCCCTTCGCGGCCATGGAACCCTGCCAGGAAGCCAGCATGGCCATGCGCATGGCCTTAAAATTATAATCTTGCGTGTAACTGTTGCCCACGGCAATGCGCACGATGGTCCCTATCAAGAAAATCAGGATGGCCCCGAACACAGCTAATTCTGCGGCGGCCTGGGCTTTTTTATGGTCTATCTTGATCATTAATCCCCTACCTGTGTAGAGCCTGACTTTGTTTCCAAAGAGTTGGACGTGTCAATCCGGTTTGTCCATTGCCCCCATTCCGGCTGGCCGACAGATGGGACAAGGGTGCCGTTGGTGACCTGGATGACGGTCACTGAGTTGACCTGTGTCGCATAGTTGATCACGGAATTAACGTGCTGGGGGTCGTATTGGTCGCTAAAATCATCGGTCGCTGATTTCCAACGGCCCTGGACGCTTCTTTTGACGTAATCCTTCATGGCAATCACAACGCCCAGGAAAATGATCACGATGATCGTGTATTCCAAAATCGTCTGTCCCCTGCGGTTATGCATAGGTATTTTTCCCTTATTGGCTGTCCTCAATGAACCCTGCATTGGTGACGGTATTTGTCATTGAATTCATCGTCTCATTGAAATTCGTATTCGTCACATAAGACGGGATCTCGGTGTTCGGTATATACCCTGATTCCGATACCTGCTTGTTCCTGGTTTCCTGTGTTTGGCTGTTTGATGCCACCATATATCCTTGCTGGACGTCGGTGAAATCCTGGTCCGCATTTTGCTGGGTACCCACCTGGTCCGCTGTCACCCTCACCATGCTTTGCACGCCGCGCTTAATGCCTGTCCCCATGTAATAAAGGACCACCACCAGGATGCCCACAATCATGGTGTACTCCAATATCGTCTGGCCACGGCGCGTGTGTATCAATGACCACCCTCCCCTTGCCCCTCCCATCAAGGGAGGGAATGATGTTAATTAGCGCAATACGCCGGCTTCGGACCGGTACCATCAGCGCATTGCGGAGGCAACTGGACGCTGGTTGAAATGGTCTTGGTCGATCCACTATCATTCTTGTAATAGATGGCCCCTATCACCTCTGAATTACCCCTGGTTGTCCCAAGGTCATTTTCTTCATTGTGCTGGACATCCGAGAGCATTTGCGAGTAATACGGTTCGTATTCATACCGGACCGCATTGCCGGCCGCGGCCTGGCAATCGGCATCACAGACACTGTTCACGGAATCGACCACAAAATTCCTCGCGTCGTGGATACGCGCTTCAAGGCCGCGCTGCACCAGCGTGGTCACTCCAACGATGGCTGCGATCACCATAAAAAAAACCATCACATGCTCTGAAAGGACTGCCTGCCCTTTTTTGCCCATGACTCGCCCCATTTATTGCGCCGCATTGTCTTGCAAGCGGGAGGCCACGTTGATCATGTCCTGTGTCGACTGGTTAAACACCTGGTTTAACCCGCCCTGAAAAGTGCCCGGGCCTTTGCCTGTCGTAAACATAATGATGACAAGGATCACCGCTGTAACAAGCAATATATACTCCACCGTGCTTTGACCTTTATCTAGGCGCATGTGTTTGTCCTTCCGTAAAAAAACCTCTAAAACCTGTTTAAAAACACAATACGGCTTATTCATTTTAAACGTGCCCAATGAAATAAGCCGTATTGTGTCTGCATCACGGATTTTCCTTATATTAAAACCCCCATTATGATTTGGATCCAGGTCCATAATACTCGGATGCAGTATTAAGTATAATGGAATTTGACGTGGTGTTCGTCGTTTCCGGGTTGTCTTTGGCTAAAACGGATGACGATGTCCCCGCGTTAAATGTTTCAATAGTGTCACTGTACCTTTTGACCGTTTCAATCGAGTTCGTGTTACCATCGGAATATTGCTTGCTGCTGATCTGGTTGGCTTTGTCCACCAGGCCGCCTTGGTAGGCGCGTTTCCAATAATTCTGCACGGACAGCAAGCCAGCAATGACCACGATGATCAATATCGCGTATTCCATGGTGCTTTGCCCGCGCTTTTGTTTAAAATTTTGCAACATAGGATTCCTCCTTAGAATATTTTGTTAAGATCATAATTTCTTATTATCATCGCTGGTACCACCATCATAGGTGGTGTTCTCAGAACCGTTCCTTGTGCGGTTAGACACGGAATCTGAAGCCGCCAAACCAGACCCCAAACGCGTATTTTCAGTGCTGTTTGAGGTGGAATCGAAGTTACTCTGCTGATAATACGGCTCATACTGCGTCTTTGTCCCAATGGCAGATGTCTGGGTCTCCAAAAACTGCAATGAATCAGCGGTACGGGCATTCAAACCGCGCTGACCCAAGGTCTGCAGGCCAATGTAAGCAGCAGTCACCAAGGCGATCAAAAGCGCGTATTCCGCGGTATTTTGAGCTTTTCTATTTTTAAGAAAGTTTCTTAACATGTGTCCTCTCCTTCTTTATCCCGTCGTTTGTCGTTAACGACAGACGGGAATATATGGATTCATAAAAATTAACCCTTATTTGGCGTTGCTCCAGTTGGGTTGACATCAATTTGATACGGAGCGGCATTGCTCGATCCGTCTGAACCCTGATGGCTGGTGTGCAACTTGTCCCCCAGATCATTAATATCAACGGTAACTGAATTCAAGCTCGAGTTGAGTTGACTTTGAAATTGACCGCCTTGGCCAACAAAAACAATGATGACTACGATTACGGCGGTCACAAGCAAAATATACTCCACCGTGCTTTGACCTCTTTTATTCTTTATACGCATAATTTCCTCCTGAAATTCGAGGTTAGTTTAGTTTGAAGAATCCTCAGTAATTATCTTCTGCTGTGCTTGAACAGAACGGAACACGTAGGTACTCAAAGCAGCCACTGCTGCTGAGATCAAGGAAACGACGATCGCATATTCAATGAGATTTTGCGCGTGTTTGTTTCTTAATTTTTGGATCATCGCCCTTTACCTTCCGTGACAGAAGATCAATTAGACCCTTCCCCCTTCAAAGAAACAGGAGCGAGGAAATTTACACTTAACTTCAGGGTCTTCCATCTATGTAAAAGCCCCTAAGGGCTGCCAATACAAATTATGGTGCTTAATGAAAGTATGCCATATATAATAACGGTTGTCAACCCCTGCAGGGCCAAAATGTCAGGATGACTGCACAATTTTAATGCTGACCAATCTGTTTTGCTCATCACGCAAATACATCTCATTTAATTTTTCAGCTGCCTCACGCAAGACGGTAATATTTTCATAACTATCTTTAATTAATAGATTTACAACATTTTCGTTTTTGTTTATGGAGTCAAATCCTTTAAGGTACATCACATTTTCTATAATATTATTCTCAGCGTCCTCTGGAAAGAACATCGATTTTGATCTTTTTAAAATATTAATTTCATTAATCTCCATAAATACTCTATTTTTAACCATAAAACTTCTTTTAAACTCCATTATGTTTGATAATTCCAATATAACATGGTCACTGTACCCCACTATTAATATTTTTTCAATCTTAAAGCCTGTCTGAGCATCCATACAGGCTTTAAATAGCTCTTTATCTGAAACCTTGTCAACTATCAGCGTTTTTACATTATTAATTAACCCGTCTGCAGCTTCTTTGATACAACGTTCGATGGGCAAAGGCAAATCGATAAAAAAATCCTTATTGTTTTCTAAAATGACCTTGATTCCTTTGGTATAG
>CAYZLU010000034.1:0-12348 GCA_964479285.1 uncultured Planctomycetales bacterium
AATGGGCCAGCTCATCCACTGATATGGACGCGCCTTTTTGGGACCCCATAATGACCGCCTCATCGCTGATTTTAGGGACACGGCCCGAAAGAGTGGTTGCCGTGATGTCCACAATGATCTGGTCCATGGTCACGCGCCCAACTACCGGACAACGCACGCCTGCTACTAACACAAAAGCCTTGTTGGACAAGGAACGTAAATAGCCATTGCTATAACCAATGGGTAATATCGCCACGGTGATGTCTTCCTTGGTCTTGAAAGTATGCCCGTAGCTGATGCCCCTGCCCTTGGCGATGGTCTGCACAAAAATGATGCGGGTCTTGACTGACATCACGGGTTTTAGGGCAATTTTCTTCTTCAAATCCTCAAGCGGGTAAACACCATAGAGCATGATACCGGGCCTGGCCAGATTAAAAAGTTCAGATTTATAATCCCCTAACCCCATGCTATTGCCGGCATGGACGTAAGAAAAAGTGGTCGACTGGTTTTCCAGGGAATACACGATGTCACGGAACCGCCGCATCTGTCCTATGGTAAAATCGCGGTCGGTATCAGCAACAGGTAAATGGGTATAAATCCCTTCCAGGACCAAATTAGGGCATTCGGCTTGCAATGTTTGAACAAAGCCCATGGCTTGTTCTTCGTTGACCCCCAACCGGCCCATGCCGGTGTCTACTTTAATGTGCACCGGTATGGGAATTCCCGTCCGGTGGGCCTCATGGTCCAAGGCATGGGCCATCTCCAAAGCGCAAACCGTCGGTGTCAGTTTATACTCAGCAATGTCCTTGGCTTCCGAAACAAAAGTGGATTCAAACAATAAAATTTTCTGCTTAAAACCTGCCGCGCGCAATGTCACGCCCTCACTGACATTGGAGACCCCCCAATATTGGCAACCTTCCCCATTCAAACACTCGGCGACCTGCAGCATGCCATGGCCATAGGCATCCGCCTTGATGACCGGCATCACACCCAGGGAGTGTGCCATGTTCTTTTTGGCCAAATTCTGCAGTTGTTCGAAATTATACGCCATGGCCCTGAGGTCAAGTTCACACCAGGCCGGTGGGTGGGTGACTGTTTCAAAATTTAATATTTTAACGTCCATATGTGTTGTTCTTTTTTGGATCCCTGATTAAGGCATTCGGGGATGACCCCGCCGTTGGCAAGGTCACCTGGCAATCCTGGGGGTACAAATATAATGGCAATAAGTTTGCGGCATTATCATATCTTTTATTTCGAAAACGCTCATAAGCCAAAGCTGCCATCACTTTTGCTTGTGGAAACCAATATTTTTCATCAGCGAAAAGACATTTACAGGTGCTGCTTTCATTAAGAACATGTTTTTGATACGCTTCTTCAATAGTGCTACGGCAGATGCCAAGCGCATCACCGGTGAACAAGGTCTTGCCATGCACTTTTTCCAGGACATCATCCAGGGTCGTCAACAAATAATCACTTAAACGGCCTTGGGGGCCGTAAAGACAGGCATACACCTTCCCCCGACGGGCATCATTGATCACACAAATTTCGTCATATTGATCAAATTTATTTCCTGGATTCCCGATAGAAGCATTCGGGAATGACAGATGTTGGATTCCGTAAGCAATAATGTCCAAGGACGGGACCCCCACAACAGGTTTGCCAGTGCCCAAGGCAAATGCTTTAATAGTGGAAAGCCCCACCCGCAAACTTGTAAAAGACCCCGGACCCAGGGCAATGGCAAAACCATCAACCTGGTTGAAATCAATGCCAACGGAATCCAAGATCTTGTCCACCGCTGGTATGATCGAATCTTCCAACACCAACGCAGACTTTAAATTCCGAAAGCGTAAGACCTTCTCATCCTTGTTAAGGGCCAAGGAAAAGACTTTAGTCGATGTTTCGAAGGACAGGAAATACATAAACTCCCCAAAATGCGAACAACTGTGAGTGTCGGTCAATACGACCTTTAACTTTGTGAAGAAATTGTTATCTCTCTACAGGTTTCACCGTTATGTTTTAATTCCACTAAATAATATTTCTTAGGCTTATGTGCCCCTAAACGCTCAGGCCATTCAATAAGGCTGATGCCGTCTCCATAAAAATATTCGTCGAAATCAAGCGTATCTAATTCTTTGATGTTTTCAAGACGGTAAAGATCAAAATGGTAGACAGGCAGTTTCCCTTTATAATAATTCATCAGGACAAAAGTCGGGCTGGTGACTTTTTTAGCACTGACCTTAAATGACTGCACCAAACCTTTGACAAAGGTAGTCTTGCCAGCACCCAAATCACCTCGCAAGAAAACAACATCCCCTGCTTTAAGCTTTCTCGCAAAGGACAGGGCGAATGACTTGGTTTCTTCCTCACTATTAGAAATGTGTGAAACTTCCGGCCTTAATTTTTTCTTTAGCATCTGAGGTGATGGTACCTATCGGATAAAAATGGAAAGAATTCTTATCTGGATTCCATGAAGCCTGCCCCCGAATATTTTTGTCGGGGGGGAATGACAGATTTTTCTTGGCCTGCCAATCCATGAGCGAGCGTGCCTTTTTGGATCCAAGAGTAAACACAAGCTCAAAATCTTCCCCGTCATTCAAGGCCTGTGATAAACTGACACCCTTATGCCGTGGGATGGACGCAAGGTCCAGACGGACCCCGACCTTGCTGGCCTTGAGAATATGGTTCAAGTCCCCGGAAAGGCCGTCAGATATGTCCATCATAGCGTGAGGCTTGAAATTCTCAAC
This sequence comes from uncultured Planctomycetales bacterium, assembly GCA_964479285.1. Classification (GTDB taxonomy): domain Bacteria; phylum Omnitrophota; class Gorgyraeia; order Zapsychrales; family Fredricksoniimonadaceae; genus JABDGZ01. Next base: position 2,724 of record CAYZLU010000034.1, read on the forward strand.
TAAAAACCTCGCTTGGGCCAGACGCGGGAGAAAATTCATATGCCGGCCGCTTTTTAAAGATCCCCCTAAAGGTCCAGTAACAAAAACCCAGTCACCTGCCCTGGCGCCATCGCGGGTAGTAAGGTTATTCCTTTCAACCAAACCCAGTAAAGCAACATTGATCACGATTTTGTCTGTCTTTATGGTGTCTCCACCGACAATGCTGACATTAAAAGCGTGGCCCGTGCGTTGAATCCCTTTATAAACATCTTTTATAAAACCCACAGGCAGATTCTTGGGGACTCCAATGGAAACCACCGCAAAAGTGGGCCATCCTCCCATGGCCGCGATATCGCTGATATTACAAGCCAGGGCTTTATGTCCAATGCCATGTGGCGGCATTCGACGGGTAAAATGCGTGCCTTCAGCAAGCATGTCGGTAGTAAAAAGCAAGTATTGGCTTTTACTATACGGTAAAACTGCCGCATCATCACCGATGCCCTTGATTACTGCTTTAGACACAGGTGCAAAGTGCTTTAGCGCATCAATCAAACCAAATTCACCTAATTGGGATATTTTCATATTACCCCCTCCCCTACCCTCCCCACAAGGGGGAGGGAATAATAAATTTATCCCAATCTATATTTAATATTCTTCACATAGGGTGGACGGATAATTCCATATTCCGTCACAATGCCTGTAATCAACTTCGCCGGCGTCACGTCAAATGCAGGATTATAGACTTTCACTCCTTTGGGAGCGGTAGGCAACCCCGCAAAATGTGTTACCTCATCACCTTTGCGCTCTTCAATAGGGATTTGTTTACCCGTTTTGATGGTCAGGTCAAAAGTCGAACGCGGGGCCACGATATAAAAAGGAATGCGATGGTGTAGAGCCAGCACGGCCAGCATATAGGTACCGATCTTATTGGCCGTATCGCCATTAGAGGCAATGCGGTCAGCCCCGGCAAAAATAATATCCACTTGTCCCTTGCCCATCAAAGAAGCAGCCATATTATCGCAAATAAGGGTGGTGTCTATTTTCTGACGGAGAAGTTCCCAACATGTCAGTCTCGCCCCCTGCAGTAAAGGGCGTGTTTCACATGAGAAAACACTAAATTTTTTGCCTTGGGCCTTGGCGCTGTAAAAAACCCCTAATGCAGTGCCATAGTCCACCGTGGCCAAGGCCCCGGCATTGCATATGGTCAGGCATCGCATTCCGTTTTTGATAAGCTTTTCCCAATGCTTCCCCATGCGTCGGCAAACATCCTGGTCAGATTCAAAAATGGCCATGGCCTCCTTAAAAAGCAATTTTTTTAAAGAAGCCACATCTGCCTGAGGATTGCGGGCAATCACAGCGCGCATTTGATTAAGCATATTAAAAAGATTGACTGCCGTGGGACGGGACGTACTCAAATAATCGCAGGTCTCGGAAAAAAGTTTACGGAATTTGACTCTATCCTGGCCTTTAAATTTCTGAATACCCAAAAGCACCCCAAAAGCCGCAGCCACCCCGATGGCCGGGGCTCCCCGCACAGACAAACGCTTGATCGCCTGCCACATCGTCTCTACATCGCGGCAATAAATATATACAAACTTATTGGGTAGCTTTGTCTGATCAATAATGCGTGCGTGGTTTTTGATCCATCTGATTGTTTCAATAGCCATCAGGTTTTCTCCACTTCGATTCTGGGGAACAGCGGCGGATGGGCTTTCAAGGTTGTGCCGGGCTTTAATTGGCCCCAAAGAGGCGGGGTTTTCTGTGCGCCTAAAATATCTAACACTTGGGCGGTTTTCTCAGGCATGACCGGGGCTAACATGATCGTCGCTATGCGTAAACCTTCGGCGGCGGTATACAATACGCGGTTGGCCGCCTGCATGTCTGTTTTAGCCAGCTTCCAGGGGGCCTGGGTTTCCATGTATTTATTGAGTACCTGCACAAAATCTAAAGCTGATGTCACTGCTTCCTGCACTTTATATTCATTGATTAAAACTTTGACCCGGCCAGGCAACGCATCTGCCTGCGTTTTAATATCTTCTTCAGAGGATGTCAAGGCACCGGGTTCTGGTATTTTACTGCCATGATTTTTTTGAATGAGGCCGCTGACACGGTTAAGCAAATTACCAAAATCATTGGCCAAATCGCTGTTATAACATTTGATAAAAGAATCCGGCGTGAAATTAGCATCCATTCCCAAGACCATCTCGCGCATTAAATAAAATCGTACGGCATCGACACCATGCTTCTCTATCAGGTCCAGAGGATTGACCACATTGCCCAGAGACTTGCTCATCTTGGTCTCTCCAATAAGCCACCAGCCGTGGGCAAAAATGGTTTTAGGAAGCTCCAGCCCTAAAGAAAAAAGCATGGTCGTCCAGTACACACTATGTGTGGTCAAAATGTCCTTGCCGATCAAATGCACATCTGCCGGCCACCATTTTTTAAACTTTTGCTCATCACTGCCATAGCCAGGCACGGAAATATAGTTGACCAGGGCGTCAAACCATACATAGGTCACATAATCATGATCAAAGGGAATTTCAATGCCCCAATCCATGCGGGCTTTGGGACGGGAAATGCATAAATCTCCAAGGGGCCGGCGCAGGAACCCTAACATTTCGTTTTTGCGGTGTTCAGGGCGTATAAAATCAGGGTTCCCCTGGATATAATCAATGAGCCTTTGCTGGTACTTGCTCATCTTGAAAAAATAATTCTTCTCTTTTAATTTCTTAACATCACGAAACTGACCTGATTCATATTCCGCATCAGTAATAAAACGTTCTTCTGCAATCGAATACCAGCCCTCATATTCGTCTGTGTAAATGTCCCCGTTCTCATGGACCTTCCTCAAAACTAATTGGACGATCCGCTTGTGGCGTTCCTCGGTGGTGCGGATAAAATCATCATATTGGATCCCTAAACTTCTCCACAAATTAAGAAATCTTGGTGCTAAATCATCACTATGCTCCTGGGGTGAAAGTCCTCGTTTCTCTGCCGCCTGTTTTACTTTTTGTCCATGCTCATCCAGGCCGGTCAAAAAAAACACCTCTTCCCCAGCAGTACGATGATAGCGACTTAAAACATCAGCCAGAATGGTCGTATACGCATGCCCAATATGCGGAGCATCATTGACATAATAAATAGGAGTTGTAACAAAAAACTTGCTCATACTTAGAAAAGGTCTAATTTTTATTTTTTAATTTGGATTCTCCAACGGATAATCGATTTTGACCATTTTGCCCTCTCCCAAATCCACAGTCACATAATGCTTAAGAATATCCATCGCGATGACCCTGCCTTTTTCCCCTTCAGGAGTGCTGACCTTGGCACCTATCTTAGGCAGGCTTTTAGAGAATTCACGGTAAACCTGATACTCATACGCCATACAGCATTTGACCCGACCGCAAACACCCGAAATTTTCTGGGGATTAAGGGGCAGGCCCTGATCTTTGGCCATTTTAATAGATAAAGGGTGAAAATCTTTTAAATATGAAGAACAGCACAATTCTCTCCCGCAGACGCCATAACCGCCAACGATCTTGGCCTTGTCCCGCACACCGATTTGTTTGAGTTCAATACGTACTCGAAGCATTTTAGCCAGGTCTTTGACCAGGTTACGGAAATCCACCCGGCCCTCCGCCGTAAAAAATATTAATACCTTAGTCGAATCAAAAGTATACTCCGCCTGGACTAATTGCATCTCCATTTTACTTTCAACCACTTTTTGTTTACAAGCTTTCAGGGCTTCGCCTGCCTTTATTTGATTATTGACCACTTGCCGCAAATCTCCATCGCTGGCCAAACGTACGACCTTGCCAGCGGATGCTTCGGTCTTTCCAGTACAGACCCTGTCCGGATCAGAGATGACCTTGCCAAATTCCAGGTTCTTTTCCATTTCTAAAATCACAACGTCGTGACGGCCTGCAACCGCTCCGCCGGCATCCACCCAGACCACCGGACGGTATTCACCTAATTTAATTTGAATTAATTGGCCCATATCTGCTCCCTCAAAAGGCTCAAGGACATTTTGACATTCAGCTTTTCATCCAAGAGCCCCTTTATTTGCACAATCTGCCGGATGATCATAGCCAAATCATCAAGGCCCCTCGTTACAAATTTTTCCATTTCCTTGGTACAATCCTGATGAAGCAATTCTGTTTTAGAAACACCGCTTTTAAATAAAAGAACGTCCCTGAAAAAACTCAATAACAGCTGCAAAACTTGGGAGGCTTCATACGGATTTGACGAGATCTCTTTAATAAAATTGTCATTCTGACGATTTAGAAGCATTTCATCTAAAACCTTACGCCGCAGTAAGATGATCTCCTGCTTGATTAATTTGCGGGTTTTGCCCAAACAACCTTCTGAAAAAGAAGCTAAAAAATGGGCATCTTGGCCTTTAACACCTTCGTCCATCAAAAGTTTGGCAATACGATTAACTGACGAAGGAAAAAACGTCACAATATGGCACCGGGATTTAATCGTGTCCAAATTAGCTTCAGGCACACTGGTCGTCAGGAGCATCAAGGTACTGCCTGCTGGCTCTTCTAATGTCTTCAAAAGCGAATTGGCCGCTTCCAAGGTCATTAGCTCAATATTGCGGATAATAAAGACCTTGTGCCTGGCTTCATATGCCATCAAATGGGCCCGACTTAAAAGAAACCGTATGTCCTCAATCTTAATACTATCCATCTCGTCATTTCCTATCACATGCACATCAGGATGGTTACCTGATGCGATCTTTCGGCAGGCAGCACATTCACCACAAGGCTGCTGCGACTCACTTTCACAATTGACCAATTGAGCCAGGGCCAGAGCTGTCTGAGTCTTTCCGGAGTCTTGCGGCCCCACCAGCAAATAAGCATGCGCCAGACGACGGTTCGCAGTCAGGTGCCTAAAGCGCTGCATCACAGAAGCATTGATTTGTGTGGTATTGATCAAGGTCCTCGTTCCTTTATCATCCTAAAATTTTTTATCGCTTAGATCAAAGGTCGAGCAAGGTATCAATGTGCACCTTGACCCTTTTGAAAATTTCGTCTACGCTCGAGTCCACTTTAATGACCTTGATGCGTGCCGGGTATTGTTTGCTCAAATCCAAATAACCATTGCGGACCCGTTTGTGATAATCCAATGAACGCGACTCGATGCGATCTTTTTTTTGACCGGCACGGCTTAATCCTTTTTCAGGCCTAATGTCAAAAAGGACCGTGAGGTCAGGAGTGAGCCCTTTGGTGGCAAACAGACCTAATTGCTCGATGGTCTTAATGTCAATCCCGTTGCCATAGCCTTGGTAGGCAATGGTTGAATCCAAAAACCGGTCGCACAAAATGATTTTGCCGCTCCTTAATTGAGGTTCCAAGACTTCCTTGACCATCTGGGCGCGCGCGGCCATATAAAGCAGGGTCTCACATTCATCCCCCATGCCGGTATTATTCACATCCAGGAGAAGTTTACGGATGTTTTCCGAAATCTTGACTCCCCCCGGCTCACGCAAAAGCACAACCGGCACTTTCTTGGATTTCAAATACTCAAGCACTAAAGCCGCCTGTGTGCTCTTGCCGGAACCTTCCGAGCCTTCAAATGTTACAAATTTGCCAACCATATTTTATTTGAGAATTTAAATTCGATTAATCCGAAAAAGCTAAATAGCCCTGGGCGACAATATTGACCAAAGGTATCATTGCTAGAACTCCCCACCAACCAGGTTTATTCAAGGCAATCGCAATCTTGTACCAAATAACAATAAAAAGACCCATCACACAAAACACGCCAACAAAAGGGACTAAAGCCAAAAAGATGAACCATAACCATGTATAAGGGACCCCAGCTATCTTGCACATTAAAAAGCAATTTGCAACCGGTATCCACGCCATCCAAGGAGTCCCACGATTGGCCTTTTGTGAAATGAAATGTAAACAAAGAGCAGGATAGATTAAAATAATAACAATTACAAATAAGAATACGTTCCCAAATCCACCTAATCTTGAAATGTTTGCCATTGCCTTAGAAAATATTTCTTGCTCATTTTTAGACTTATGCCCTTGGTCATCTCCTCGTACATTCTTAGCATCTTCTTTCTCTGATGCTTCTGTTATTCCAGAAGGCTCATTGTGCTGAAGATTTAAAACAGGTTTAGGGTCCGAAAGAATGGGGCCCTTATCCTGTATGTCCCCTTCATTGGGCTCAGGAAGCGTCTGTACTGGTTTCTCTGCAGGTAATGAAATTTCAGTATTCTTGGGTATTGGTTTGTTTAAAGACTTGACTGGTTCAGGAACCTGTATTTTCTGGCCGTCTACACTATCAATTTCATCCATATAATAGGTCACGGCCATACCGATGCCCGTGTCAATTTTGACATATTTATTGCTTTGCTCGGTGATTTTGCCTTCTAATTTTTGACCAGATTTTAAAACCACCTCATCAGCAATGACCAAGGAAGGTGTAAAAACGATGAGTAGCACAAACAATCTAAAAACAATCTTCCACAAGGACATAGCTTTAAATCTCCTTTCAAAGTAAAACGATACCACCCATCAAATCCAACGCCATGTTTGGCCGTTTTTACCGTCCTCGACAGCCAGGCCTTTTTCCTTCAACAATACCCGCAGCTCATCAGAACGTTTGAAATTCTTCAACTCGCGCGCCTGGGCCCGCTCTTCCAGCAGGGCTTTTAATTCTGCTGGCAATTCTTTCTCTTTTTCCTGTAAAAATAAACTGAATATGTTGCGCGCCAAATTTTCCAATATATCCACCGCATGATAAATGACCCCCAAATAATTCGGGTCATCACTATTTTGGTCTATGTAGATATTTGTATCATTAATCAGGTTAAACAACGCTGCCAGTGCTTTGGGCGTATTGAAATCATCATCCATGGCTTGGATGAATTCGTGCTTGTATTTACTGATAAAGCCGGCCTGCACAGGTTCGACATTATTATCTTTCAATATATTTGAAACCCGGTAAAAAAGCACATCGAACTTATTCAATGCTTTACGGGCCTCAAGTATTTTCTCCTCAGTAAAATCAATATTGCTGGCATAATGCGAGAAGAGAAAAAACATTTTGACTTCATCCACGCTGTATTTAGCCAGGGCCTGCTGGATCGTAATAAAATTCCCTGACGATTTGGACATCTTCTGCCCGTTAATGGTCAGCAATCCGTGATGGATCCAGTACTTCGCAAAAGGCACACCTGTTAAAGCTTCAGACTGGGCGATTTCATTCTCATGGTGCGGAAAAATCAGGTCTCGCCCCCCGGCATGGATATCCAGTGTCTGCGTATGTAAATGCTTCATGCTCATGCAGGAGCATTCAATGTGCCATCCAGGGCGTCCCGGGCCCCAGGGACTCTCCCAGGCAGGTTCACCCGGTTTGGAGGACTTCCATAATACAAAATCCAAGGGATCTTTCTTTTGAGAATCTTTCTCGATGCGCACCGCTTCATGCATCTTGTCAATGCTCTGGCCGGAAAGCTTGCCATAATCTCTGAAGGCCCTCACATCAAAATATACGTCCCCCCCTGAAATTGAATAAGCAAAACCTTTGTCGATCAACCCTTGAATATGGGTGATCATATCCGGGATATTATCAGTGGCCTTAGGCTCCACATCGCCCGGTGGGACACCCAGCGCTTTTAAGTCCTGCTCATAAAACCGGATCTGTTCTTCGCTAACCTCCTGGGCTTTGCGTTTTGTCTCAATGGCCCTGTCGATTATTTTGTCGTCTATATCAGTGATATTGCGGACAAAGACGACATTAAACCCGCTGAATTTCAAATAACGGCGCATCACATCAAACACATACAAACTGCGCGCGTGCCCGATATGGGAACGGTCATAAACAGTAATGCCGCAGGTGTACATCCTGACATCATTACCCGTAAGCGGGACAAATTCTTCCTTCTTGCCGCTTAATGAATTATAAATTTGTAGGGCCATAATTACAGATCAACTTCCCACTTAAATAATATGACTTCGACATAAGTATTGAAGAAAATGATTTTCAATACTTATGTCGAACCGGCGTTAAATAGTAAAGTCCACATCATTCTCGCCCTTAGGCGCTTCACAACCTGTCTTCTTTTCCAGCGTCTTGATGCGTCCAAGCAATCTTGAAATGTTTTCCATGACCGGATCACTGACATGCATATGGTCCAATTCCTTGTCAATTTTCTGGCCGTCCTGTTTCGTAATGCGCCCGGGGATCCCGACTACAGTGGAATTAAGCGGCACATTCTTGATCACCACCGCGTTGGCCCCGATATAAGAATTGTCTCCAATGGTGATATTACCCAATATCTTGGCCCCGGCCCCCACCACCACATTATTGCCGAGGGTCGGATGACGCTTGCCTGTTTCCTTGCCTGTGCCGCCTAAGGTCACGCCCTGGTATAAAAGAACATTGTCACCTACAATGGCCGTCTCGCCGATCACAACACCCATGCCGTGGTCTATAAAAAAACTTTTGCCGATCAGTGCCCCGGGATGAATTTCTATACCGGTAAAAAAACGGGCGCTTTGCGAGAACCAGCGGGGAATAAGGGGGATTTTCCATTCCCATAGTTTATGGCCAATGCGATAAAAAACCAGGGCATGCAGGCCCGGATAAAGCAAAAGCACCTCCAACGCACTTTTCGCCGCTGGATCGCGGTCTTTGACGGTCTTGATCTCATCGAAAAAAAGGATATAAATTGCAATAAAAACAATGACAAGGATTAATAGAAGAATCATGAACTCCCCCTAACCCCCTCTTTAACTAAAGAGGGGGGAGATAGTCTATTTTTTTAATAGCACTACCGCGTAAGCTGCGATGCCTTCTCGGGCACCAATATAGCCCAATCCTTCATTGGTACCGGCTTTGATATTGACTTGGGTCTGGTCAATTTTCAACTCAAGGGCAATATGATACTTCATTTTCGGCTTAAAGTCCTGTAATTTCGGCTCCTGGGCCAAAATCATCACATCCACATTCTCAACCGCCCACCCCGCGTCGCAAACCTTTTGGATGGTCTGTTTTAGCAATACAGAACTCGAAATTCCTTTGTATTTCCCATCGGTATTCGGAAAATGCTCCCCAATATCACCCAAGCCTGCCGCGCCTAATAGGGCATCGCAAATGGCATGCAAGACCACATCTGCATCGGAGTGGCCATCAAGCCCATGAGAATGCGGCACTTCAACGCCGCCCAACATAAGCTTACGCCCCAACACCAGCCGATGCACATCATGCCCTATGCCTACCCTAAAATTCATAATGACCTTATTATTACCATGTTTTAATCCTTCTTCTTAACTTCGCATTAGAAACAATTTTGCCTGCTTTTGAATCAGCTAATCCGCGTTCCACCGTCCGATCAAAACTACTGTCTGCCAATAATTGCCGCGCTAAAATGATGTCCTCAGGGGTTGTCACCTTGATATTTCGATAATCGCCCATGACCATCTTGACGCTGCCGCCCATGCGCTCAACCATCATGGCATCATCGGTGGTTTCTTCTTTAAATTTACCGGCATGTGCTTTGAGTAAAATATTCTTATGAAATCCCTGGGGTGTTTGGGCTTCCCATAACAAATCCCGCGCTGGCGTTTCCTGGATGTTTAAAGTTTTACTGTCGACTTTCTTGACCGTGCATTTGACCGGCACC